>DQCG01000093.1:11655-15764 GCA_003533825.1 Phycisphaerales bacterium | reverse complement strand
GAGGGAACTGTATATGCGGCTACCGTACAGGGCGTCTACAGCACAAATGACGCCGGTACCACCTGGCAGCAAGTGAATGACGGCCTGGGCTGTCTGGAGATATTGTGTATCGATTTCGAGCCGGAAAATCGACTGCTCTACGTTGGTACTGACGGCGGCAGTGTTTGGCGCCTCGCACTCGGTCCCTCAAGCTCTTCGGGACAGGAATATTTTGTTGTCGTGGAAGACTTTGAGGATTACACCGACTTCGAACCCGACAGAATATTTGATATATGGCAGGATGGTTGGGACATCCCCGCAAACGGAGCCACAGTAGGTTATCCCGAGCCCGATTTTTCTCAGGGCGGGCATTTCGTAGAGACTACTGTTGTTCATACCGGTCTTCAGTCGATGCCGTATTTATACGACAATAGTTCCGGCTACTCTGAGGCGGCCATGCCGTTGAGCTATCCCTATGACTGGACCATGCAGGGTGTTGGATTATTATCGCTGTGGTTTCATGGCGATCCGTCCAACGCTTCTGTGCCGATGTATGTCGCTATCGCCAACAGCCGCAGCACGCCTGCCGTGGTGTACCATGATAATAACGATGTGGCGAAGATAGCCGACTGGACGCAGTGGTCGATCGACCTGAAAGCCTTCGCCGATCAAGGCGTGGACCTGACTAATATCGACAAGCTCTATATTGGTTTTGGTGACAAGTACGGTCCGCAGGCCGGTGGTTTGGGTCTTGTGTTCTTCGACGACATTCGGCTATATCGACCGGCTGAACCATAGAACGGTCTTAGCGACAATTAGTTGTATAGTTGTATCAAATCACACAGTTTCAGCCAAATTAGATACGTTTGGTCTGCTCTGACAAATAAACTGCTTGCTTTCCCTTTCTGATGATGTAAAATGAGCTAATGTATAGTTCGTTTGAACGGCTCCCATTTTACAAAAACCGAGGTAGCTTATGGCAAAGCAGAACGAATTCACCACGGCCATGTTGAGGATGTTGCCCGCAGTAGATGAACTTCTAAAAGAACCTGATTTTGAAAAAAGTACCGCTGAGCTTGGAAGAACGGTTGTCGTCGTTTCAATACGCCGGGCGATTAAGGGAATTCGAGAGCTTATAATGTCCCAGGCACTTGCCGAGATGGATGAAGATGCAATTCGTCGGAAAATCGTTGTGGATGTCAAACATTATCTCGATGCCATTTCCCGGCCGCACTATCGAAGAGTCGTCAACGCGATGGGGATTATTTTGCATACGGCTATCGGGCGGGCAGTTCTTTCCGCTCAGGCGCTGCGCCAGATTCAGGATGAGCTGTCGGGATATTCACTGCTCCAGGCAAATATTGAAACCGGCAAACGCTCACAGAGAGATGAGTATATCGAGCAGCTTCTGCGGCGGCTAACCGGCGCTGAGGCTGCTACCGTGGTTAATAATAACGCCGCCGCCACCAGCATCGTGCTCAATACCGTTGCGGACGGCAGGGAAGTCATCGTCTCTCGCGGCCAGCTCGTCGAAATCGGCGGGGCGTTTCGCCTGCCGGATGTGATGGCTTTCAGCGGGGCAAAACTCGTTGAGGTTGGAACTACGAACAAAACGCACCCGCGCGACTACTTGAATGCCATTACCGAAAACACCGCCGCGATTCTCCGCGTTCATCCGAGCAACTACAAGATCCAGGGATTTTCGTCGGAGGTATCTCTCGATGAGCTTGTCGAGATAGCCCATTCTCACGGCCTGGTTATGATCGATGACGTCGGTGCCGGCGCTCTCATTGATTTTTCCCAGTTCGGATTCGAGCCTGAGCCGACTCTGAGCGAATCGATTGCCAAAGGGGCCGACATTGTCACTTCGAGCGCCGACAAAATGATCGGTGCTTCCCAGGGCGGTATCATCCTTGGCAGGACGAAACTGATCGACACCGTGCGCAAGAATCAGTTCGCAAGAATTGTTCGCGTCGGAAAACTTACCCTTGCGGCTCTGGAAGCGACGCTGAAATTATTCCTCGATGAGGCTGTCGCTCTTCGCGAATTGCCGACGCTGAAAATGCTCAGGCGGGATGCCTCCGAGATAGCAAAACAGGCTGATGTTATGGCGACGGATTTGAAAAAGAGTGTTTCCGGTGCTAAAGTCACGACGATGAGTGGTTTCTCTCAATTGGGCAGCGGTTCCCTGCCGGGGCAGAATTTACCTACGACGCTGGTGGCCTTGCAGCCGGAGATAATCGGTGCTGAATCGCTGGCACAAAAACTTCGACAATACAGCACGCCGATTTTTACGCGTATTCAGAACGACCAGGTCCTTATCGACCCGCGAACGATGCTGAGCGGGGATGATAAGATTATAATCGAAGCAGTAACCGAGATTTTCAACCAAAAGTGTTAGAAGCTATGGAGACAGAGCAAAAGAATATCACGCTCGGCACTGCCGGCCATATCGATCATGGTAAGACGGCGTTAATTAAATGCCTGACCGGATGCGATACGGACCATCTCAAAGCCGAGAAGGAACGCGGAATGTCCATCGATCTCGGGTTTGCACCGTGCACGGTCTCCGAGCTGGAGGTCGGTATCGTCGATGTTCCCGGCCATGAAAATTTTATAAAGACAATGGTCGCCGGGGCTACCGGTATTGACGGTGTAATTTTTGTAATCGCCGCCGATGACGGCGTTATGCCCCAGACTCGCGAGCACTTCGATATCCTCACGCTGCTCGGCGTTAAATACGGAATAGTGGCTTTGACAAAAGTCGATACTGTCGAGCCTGAACGCGTTAAAAAAGTGACCGCCGAGGTAAAAGAATTTCTCGTTGGTACATTCCTTCAGGACGCTCCTATTCTCCCTGTATCCAGTATAACAGGCGAAGGCTTCGACACTTTTTATGAAGCTCTCAAGAGGCTTGTCGATACCATCGAGCCGAAAAAGACCGATGGTGTGTTCCGGCTGCCGGTCGAGCGGACTTTCTCAGTCAAAGGCTACGGGACGGTTTTAACCGGTATTCCGGTCGCAGGTTCGGTCAAAATCGGCGATGAGGTCGTCCTTTTTCCTCAAGGGACGAAAGGCCGGATAAAGGCTATCCAGGTTTACAAGAGAAACAGCGATATCGCCATGGTTGGCCAGTGCGCGGCGTTAAATGTCCCTCAGTGGGATTACAAGGATATAGATCGCGGATGCAGCGTTACGCTCGGCGATTATTTCTCGCCTCAGCAGTGGTACCTGTGCAGCCTTCGGATTCTCCCTCATGTAAAATCCCCTCTCAAAAACGGCGCGGATATAAAATTCCACACCGGCACCTCCGAAGTTGTCGCTACGGTATTCCTGCTGGAAGGCAGCAATGTTGCCGCCGGCGGGGAGTGTCTCGTCCAGATCCGATTGAATCGGCCGCAGCGAATTGTTGCGGCCCCACGTGGCCGGTTCATTCTGCGGAGTCTTTCACCGGTTCAGACAATCGGCGGGGGGATGATTATCGAGGCGCTGACTAAAAAGCTGAAGCGAAAAGATCAGAGTGTATTGCAGGATGCAAAGGATAGGGCAAAAGCCGTAGTGTCCGAACGTGATTTCGTCGAGTATTGCATAAAGACCGCCGAAGATTTCGCCGTCGACGAAGGCGGGATTTCGGTTCGTGCCAAAATGCTGCCGGGGCCGCTGAAGGAAGTTCTTGCCGTTCTTATCACCGGGGGCGAGGTCCTGAATTTAAGCCCGAAGCTGTTTATACATCGTGATACTTGCCGGGATGTCCAGCATAAGCTGCTTGATATTGTCGGCGAGTTTCATCGCAACAAGCCCGAAAGTCCGGGACTCAGTTCCGAGCAGTTGCTCGAAGCATCCCGACTTAAAAAAGATGTTTTCGATGGCCTAGTAAAAATGCTCGTCTCGCAGGGAAAACTCGCCGAAAGGAAACATCGCCTCGCGCTGCCCGAGCATCAGGAGACTTTCAGCGACGATGAGCAAAAACTGCTCCAGAGCATCGAATCACTTTTCAAAACCCGGCCATTCAATCCGCCCAAGCTCGATGAAGTCGCCAGGGGCATAGCAACAAAACCGGAAGATGTTCAAAAAGCTCTCAAGATATTGCTCGAACAGGAGCAGCTTGTCCGTGTCGATAAGGACCTTCT
>DQCG01000093.1:0-11559 GCA_003533825.1 Phycisphaerales bacterium | reverse complement strand
TTCGCCATCCCGCTTCTCGATTATTTTGACCGCATCGGAGTTACCAGGCGTGTGGGTTACACTCGATTATTGAGAACTTAGACAATGAATGACAGTGGTACAATGCGTTTTGGAAAAATATCAGCCACGCTGTTGATTATGGCCGGGGCGACGCTGGTTTTACTATTCCTATGCCAGCCCGGCTGAGGTAATCCTCTCAGCGCCCTTGGAGGGCTGCTTGTCATATTCTCGTTTCCCGCCGCCCTGATATTCGGCATCGTGGGGATTATTAGCGACCGTCACAAGCTGCTCGCAATTACTGTAACGCTCATCGCCGGCGGACTGATGTTACTCTGGTCATACATGATCGGAATGTAAATCGTAGTAAAAGAACCATCCACAAGCGCCATAAGGCGTCCCCAAGGGACTGCTGCTTGAGGCTGCCACCCCGTTCAAATCTGTATCAAAATTCCCATTTTACAAGTCATTACTAATATGAATTTAACTTAATAAATGCGCCTTTCGAGTCATTTCGAGCGCAGCGAAGCGGAGTCGAGAAATCTGTTCTTTAATAGATTTCTCCACTTCGGTCCACTTCGTGGACCTCCAGTCGAAATGACAAAGGCACACATTTTAATCATAATTGGTATAAGCCTGTTTTTGGCTGAAAATCGTGGTTTAAGACTGCAATCAGAAAAAAAACAGGATTTTTTTTATTTTTCTATTGACGTTGGATTACATATGTAATATTTTGAGTATAATTACAAATGTAATCTGTGGAGATTCAATTATGAGAAAGCTGCCAAAAATATCCGAATCGGAGTGGCTGGTCATGCGTGTTCTCTGGTCGAAGAGTCCGCTGGCGGCACAGGAAGTCTTCGAGCAGCTCGATGCAGCGACAAAATGGAAGCCCAAGACGGTCAAGACACTGATAGACCGGCTCGTCAAAAAAGGTGCCGTCAAGTATGAAAAGGATGGAAGGCGATACATGTACTATCCTGCATTCGGCCGGAACGAATACGTTCGGAAGGAACGACATTCATTCGTTAAACGTGTCTACGGCGGCATATCCAAGCCCATGCTTGCTGCGTTCCTGGAAGATGCGGAGTTATCTTCAGAAGATATAGCCGAATTGAAAGAAATCCTTGAGCAAAAAGCGGAGGAATAAACATGGAATCATTTAGTATGCGATTGCTGCCGCTGTTCGACTGGCTGCTGCGAACGACATTGCAAGCCGCTCTGCTGTTTTGCCTGATAATGCTTATAAAGATAATCATCCGCGGTAGACTTCCGATTCGCTGGCATTACTGTCTCTGGCTGCTATTGCTGATACGCATGGCGACACCCTGGTTGCCCGAGAGCAAGATTAGCATCTTTAACTGGGTACCAAGGTCAATTCAGCATGGAGGGATCATCGAATCCATCTCTCAATCCGGAGATTCTCGCGGCATGGATTTCTATATGCGCGCCGGCATCCCGGAACAGCAGGAAACAGAGGCCGAAGCGGCAATTGTCAAATTCGCGAAAATCTTGCCCTTGCTCTGGCTGGCTGGAGGGGTAGCTCTGGCGGCGTACGTCGGAGCGTGCAACTTTCGTCTCTGGTGGCTCGTGATACGCGAACGTCCGTTGACCGACCAGAAGATTCTTGATCTGCTGGAAGACTGCAAGACCGAGATGGGCATCCGCAACATCCTGGGGATTGTAACAACTGACAAGGTCAGCAGCGCCGCCCTCTTCGGATTCATCCGTCCGCGACTGTTGCTGCCTGCCGGGATGGTCGAGACTCTGACTCTAAAAGAATTACGCTACGTCTTCATGCACGAACTGGGCCACCTTAGAAGACGTGATATTTATATTGGATGGCTGATGAGCTTCTTGCAAGTCCTGCACTGGTTCAATCCGCTGGTCTGGCTGGCATTCTATCGTATTCAATCCGACCGGGAGCTGGCCTGTGATGCACTCGTTCTTTCATACACGCCCAGCGACGAATCCAAAGAATACGGCCGAACAATAGTAAGTCTTCTGGAACGTTTTTCCCGCCCCCAGCGATTGCCAAGCATGGCGGGAATCCTGGAAAACAAATCTCAATTGAAAAGGAGGATTAAAATGATTGCCAAATTCAAAAAAACCTCACGCACACGCGGGGCAGGCGCAATGCTGCTTCTTGCAGCATTAGCCTGCGTAGTCCTGACCAATGCCTATGTGGCGAAGGCAGACTTTATCTTCGGCACTCCAACTAATTTGGGGCCACTTGTGAATAGTCCCACTTGGGATGGCACGCCGAGCATAACGGCCGACGGCTTGTCGCTCTTCTTTAACTCCCAACGGTCCGGTGGGTATGGTCATTACGACGTATATGTGACAACGAGAGGATCGACAAGCGACCCGTGGGGAGAACCGGTGAATCTTGGGCCTACTGTCAACACCTCAGCTTTGGATGGTAACACAATGATATCGCCTGACGGGTTGACACTTCATTTTACATCCAATCGGCCCGGAGGGCACGGTGGTTGGGACATATACGTAACGACACGGGCAACCACTAACGATGACTGGAGTACTCCGGTGAATCTTGGGTCACCTGTCAACACTTCGGATTCCGATGGTGACGCTCTTGTGTCGGCGAATGGTCTACTACTCTTTTTTGACTCGAATCGATCTGGCGGGTACGGGAGTAACGACATATATGTGTCGACGCGGAATTCAACGGATGACTCCTGGGGAGAACCAGCAAATCTTGGATCAACGGTCAACAGTTCAGCCTTGGATGCATCGCCAAACATCTCAGCCGACGGGCTGACGCTCATCTTCATGTCCAACCGACCCGGCGGATCGGGTGCGTTCGACCTGTGGATGACAACGCGGGCAACCACAGACGATGACTGGAGTACCCCAGTGAATCTCGGCCCAACGGTCAACACTTCGGCTTTCGATGGTACTGCGAGCATCTCGGCCGATGGCTCCACGCTCTACTTCATGTCCGGGCGGTCCGGTGGCTATGGTGCTCACGACCTCTGGCAAGTGTCAATCCTACCGGTCGTTGATCTCAACGGGGACGGTAAGGTGGACTTCAACGATTTTCGCAAACTCGCTCAATACTGGGGCCAGTATGATCCATCCTGCGATATTGCTCCATTGCCCAGCGGTGACGGGATAGTTGATGAGAAAGATTTGAATCTTCTGGCTGAGCATTTGCTGAAAGAACTACAGCCGGTCGCTCATTGGAGGCTGGACGAAGTTGAAGGCAGCATTGCCGAGGATTGTATCGGCAATAATGATGGGACTCTGAATGGCAATCATGTCTGGAAACCTACTGCGGGCATTGTCGGCGGCGCTTTAGAGTTCGATGGGATCGACGATTATATCAGCACACCGTTTATCCTGGATCCCGCGGCCGGATCGTTTAGTGTGTTTGCCTGGATTAAAGGCGGCGCAAGAGGGCAGATGATTATATCACAAAAAGATAGTGTGGATGGACGTAACACTAAGCTTGGATGCGCATGGCTATGGGCAGACTCATCATACGGCAGACTTATTACCAGGTTGATGCATCCGCCGTTTCACCCATTAGTATCTGAATCTGTAATCACGGATGGTCAGTGGCATCATGTTGGCTTGGTGTATGATCTGGAAGGATTGCATAGATACCTGTATGTGGACGGAGTAGAAGTTGCTAAAGATACAGATCCCGTCGGTGGAGTCGATTCGAATGGCGGTTTGCACTTTGGCACAAGCAAGACTCTCGATGCCGAAGCCTTCTGGTTTGGCCTGATTGATGATATTCGTATCTATGACGAGGTTCTCAGTGCGGAGGAAGTCGCAGATTTGGCGCATTAGAAGTAAGCCTCCAACAGGATTGGAGAATAACCATCCCCATCCCCGCCTTGGGCGTGCCTTAGGCAGATATAAAACAATCGGGATGAGGCTGCCACCCGATAAATTGAACGAAAACAATGAGTGGCAGCCTCCACCGTAAGGCGTCCCTAAGGGAAAGCTTGAATCACCGCACGGCGGGATTCGAGCTTGGGGATGGTCGCGAATACCAGATGCCGGATAAACAAGAACCGGTGGGCCGGGGTAATTTTCATTTCATAAGTTCTTAAAAATCAACAATTTCTGGAAATCTTTGGCCATTTTTCGTATAATGTATCAGTAGAGAGACCGGCAGGAACTGAGTTTGTTATGAAAAAATCAGGAATTTCTGTCACAGAATTCGATATCTATCGTCTATAAGAGTGGAGAACAGACGGTAGTTGGGGTGCGCATTGATTTTGGCTTAAATCAGAAAGGGCTGACATGGAACAGACTACGGGCCAGGCAGTTGAACACAACCATAAGAGCGGGGGTATTGACGAAAGCGAGCTGATGGCCCGCCTGCACAAGGGCTATGTCAGTTTAAAGCATCAGATACATAAGGTAATCGTCGGCCAGGACGATGCAATCGATTCGATGCTTTGCTGTATGCTGGCAGGGGGGCACTGTATCGTCCAGGGTGTGCCGGGGCTGGCCAAGACGATGATGGTGCACGCGATAGCCGATTCGATGAGGCTGACGTTTAACCGCATCCAGTTCACGCCGGACTTGATGCCTTCCGACATAACCGGCGCCGATATTATCCAGCGGGATCCGCAGTCGAAGAAGAGGAAATATGAGTTCGTGAAGGGGCCCATTTTTGCCAACGTGGTTTTAGGCGATGAGATAAACCGCACGCCCCCCAAGACGCAGGCGGCTCTTTTGCAGGCGATGCAGGAACGCGAGGTAACCGTCGCCGGCAGGACTTTTAAGCTCGATGAGCCGTTCTTTGTTCTGGCTACGCAGAATCCGATCGAGCAGGAGGGGACGTATCCGCTGCCGGAGGCGGCCCTGGACAGGTTTATGTTTATGATTTATATCGATTATCCTTCGGCCAAGGAAGAGCACATGATAGTCAAGCAGACCACGACGCGGAAGAAGATATTCGCCCAGCAGGTGCTTGACAGGAATGATATGGTGCTGTTTCAGGAGATTGTTCGAATGGCGCCGGTGAGCGATGTGGTAATCGCGTATTGTATCAAGCTGGCCCGTGCGACCCGGCCGGACGACCAGCATTCTACACCGATGGTTAAGAAGTATCTCAAATGGGGAGCCGGCCCGAGAGCGGGGCAGTTCATGACACTTGGAGCAAAGGCGAAGGCACTGATCGACGGGCGTGTTACGCCGAGCTTTGAGGATGTGCAAGAGGTCAGCAAACTCGTGCTGAGACATCGCATTATTCCGAATTTCAACGCCGAGGCGGACGGTATCGGCGTCGAGGGGATTCTTGAAGACCTCGTCGAGAATGTCTCACCGCCTAAATAGCAAAGTAGATTATTCAAAGGATTATATGATGATCATGCTTTGTAGAACCTTTTTATTAATGATTGGTGTATTGTTTTACGTGAGCAGCTCTACGGCAGCCGAACAGGCGGTCTCGGAAGATCCAGGGAAATTGAGCAGTGAAGTTTTCTCTGCAATGGAGGGCAATCAAGCTACTCTGGATTCCGTGCGCACTATGCAAGCTACGCTCACGAAGAGCAGCACACATTCTTTTCCCGACAGTAAAAGCTACCGTATAGATGAAAAACTCAGGATAATTTATGACGGCGACCATTTCCGAAAAGACCAATTAGAGACCCGGTTTAGAGGGGCCGATGAATACAGAAAATATGCCAGAGCACTACGAGTTGGACAAGTCGATATAGATTCAGCAGAATCCAACATAGACTACATCCCGTCAAGTAACATGGTCTTTATCCGGCCTCCAAGATGGAGCGATAGATACAAAATAAGAGAGAACGGTTTATTGAGGTACCAGTCTGCGCGGTGGGCGACATTGAAAAGGAACATCCTTGCAAGTGTAGAAAATGGCTACTACTTCACTGCAAATAGCGAAACCGTCGATGGAGAGGACTGCATCCTATTGACATGCGACTATACGAATCCCGAATCGACGCTGAAAATATGGGTCGTTCCTTCAAAGGGATACTGCATAAAGAAGGTCCAGGACGGTTCCAAAGGGAAGGTTGACTATGAATATACAACGATCCTGAAGGAATACTCGCCGGGGATCTGGTGGTTTGATACGGTCCAAGTGAAGGAAGCGTCCGTACGGGAGACTATCACTTCCAATTTATCAATTGATTCATTGACATTTAATGAGCCTGTTGATCCAAATATCTTCACAGTCTGGGACATCGATATCACTTCGGATACTAAGATCTGGGATGAAATGCAGAGCAAAATGTATACTTTGGCGATTGGTGACGCGAAAGACGAGGCGGCGAATCCAACAGGTTCCTCAAGCAAAATGATCATAGTTGGGCTGGGAATCTTGGTTTTGGCTGCTATGGCTTTCCTCAGTATTTTCATCAAGAGTAAAAAGGTCCGCGGGGAGCAGCAGTCTTGAAATGGAGCTTTGACCGTGGCACACAGTCGTAAATATCTTGATCCGGTGTTTCTGAGTACACTGGGGAATATGGACTTGGTTGCCCGCTGTGCGGTGGAGGGTTTTTTTGCCGGGCTGCACCCAAGTCCGTTTCACGGTTTCAGCGTCGAATACAGCGACCACCGGGAATATCACGCCGGGGATGAGCTTAAATTCGTCGATTGGAAAGTTTTCGGCCGGAGCGACAAGCTGTATATAAAACAGTTCCAACAGGAAACTAATACGACGGCATATATCCTGCTGGACAGCAGTAAGAGCATGTCTTTTTCCGGTGACGGCGGAGTAAGCAAAATGGACTACGGCTCGTATCTCGCCGCGGCACTGAGCTACCTGATGCTGAGCCAGAGTGACAGCACGGCACTGATTTTATTTGCCGATAGAGTTACAAAGCATATCCCGCCCAGGTCGAAACGCACGCACCTGAATATAATCCTGACGGCACTGCAGTATAACAGGCCGGCAGGGCAGACCAACCTGGCCGGTGTTCTTCATACGATTGCCGAGACGACAAAAAGACGGGGAATTGTCATTCTGATTTCCGATCTGCTCGATGACGAGGCCGATATCTTTAAGGGCCTGGCCCATTTGAAATTTCTCAAGCACGATGTTATTGTTTTTCATACGATGGACCATCAGGAGCTTAATCTCGATTACGAAGGATTGATTCAGTTCGAAGATTTGGAATCCAAAGTTAGGATGCAGACTTTTCCACAATCTCTGCGGGAGGGATATCGCCATCGTGTGGCGGAATTCCTGGATAATATCGAAAAGACCACCGGCAACAGCGGCATCGATTATTGCCTGCTCGATACTTCCGAGCCTCTCGACAGGGCGCTGGTCGCATACCTGGCAAAACGAAAGAGAATGATGTGAGCTTTACCGAGTGGATATTCCTGTTAGGGGGGCTCGCGGTCGCAGGGCCTTTGATTGCGCATCTGCTGGCCAAACCACGATTCAGGCGGGTGCCGTTTACGATGCTTCGGTTCCTGCGCACGGGGCAGGTCGAGAGCCGGTCCCGGCGAAACTTGCGCGACTTGATGATTTTGCTGCTTCGCTGCGCAATCGTTGTTCTGATTGCCATGCTTTTTGCCCGGCCGCTATTGCACGTACGCTTCAAGCCGGGAGGAACCAGGTCTGTTTATTATCTCGGACTGGATAATTCGATGTCGATGGCGTACTCCGACGGGGGCGGCAGTTATTTCGACAGGATGTCAGAGTCGGCTGTCGATTATATTCGCTCATCGAAGGACGATGCCCTGTTCAATATTTGTGCCGTGGCTTCGGGGGATTGGATGCAGAGCCTGAGCAAAGACCAGGCCCTGGCGGAGGTCAAAGCCCTGAAGATTGAGCCGGGCAGCGCTAATATTGCTGATTTTCTTTCGGGCCTGAGCCGGGCCGGCCGCATGGAGTATTTGGATGATGAGACTTCGGTTCTGGTATTGAGTGATTTTACGCCTAATACGCTAAGGCAGTTTGTTAATATCGCGGAACCTGCCGTAGTTGACAGAATCGATTACAAGCCGATAGTCTCATCGGAGCCTGCCAATAATGCCGCGGTAGTGGATGCTCGTGTTGTTGGTATTGCTGACAGGCGGCTGACCATTAATGCCGTTGTTGTTAATTACGGGCTGGTTGAGCAGAATCGGCGGTTAACCGCCGAAACAGAAGCCGGCCAATCGAATCCGATAGATGTCAGTCTTTCCGCTGGTCAGCGCAGGATTTATCAGGTTCAAATCGAAGTTGATGCCGCCGGGCGGCAGCAGTCTTTCCTGCCTGTAGAATTGAGCCTGTCGGAAGGCGATGGTCTCAGGCAGGATGATACGTTTTACCTTGCGGTTTCCATACCCGGATATGAAGAGGTAAACGTTCTTCTGGCCGGCGAGCGCCTGAATGATATGTTTTTGCTCAAAACCGCAATGGACACCCTGTCCCGAACGGATTCGTATGATACGTTGAGGATAAAGCAGGTTTTGATAGACGACCTGGAGCCTTCGGATTTGAGCTGGGCCGATGTTGTCGTCTGCTCGTCGATAACGGATCGGCTGGGCGATTTAGCCTCTAACCTGGAAGACTTCATGAAGGCCGGCGGCAGGTTTGTTTGTTTCGTGACGGAGACGGCTGCGCCCGAGACGGCGAAGCAGTTGTGGCAGCGAGATATTCTTGCAGCATTGCCGGGACAATGTGTTCGCGAGCGAACATATATGCAGCCGAAGCCCTGCGATAGCCGGGCCGAAGGTGTGGATCATATCGCTGCGAGGTCTCTGTCCAATTACAGGGTCGACAGGATCCTTTTGAAAGGCTTCCTCGAATGTGAACAGCACCCTGATGCCCGGTTGCTGTGGCAGTTACAGAACGGTTTTGGATTCGTCTATCTGAAGCGTCACGGCAGCGGCACGTCTATTCTTGTCAATACAAGCGTGGACGATTCGCTCGGTTCGCTGACCAAATCGAATGCTTCCGTCGCCTTTTGCCGGTATTTGCTGGGAGAGAGCAATCAGGTTGGCGAGCACTGTTTTGCTTGTAATGAGCGGGTTATGCTGCCGGTTGGCGACAGTGGGATTGCATCTGCCGGGCGCAGGCAATTCTGGGTCGAGACCTGTGACGGCAAAAGTCGCCGTGCAGCCGCGGCGGACTCTTTCCTGCTTGTGCCCGATCCGGGCGGTATCGGATGGGTCAAGACACTGGGCAAGCCGGCAATATACGCGGGCGTTAATTTGCCGCCGGGCGAAACTGATATGACCGGGCCGGACGTTGCGGAACTGGATGGCGTCATGAGCCGGGTGTTTGCGACCGGCGCCGAAAAAGATGTTTCCGAAGCCGGGGTGTTGCGTGACAAGAAAAACAGGCCTCTATGGAAGCTGTTTGTGTGGGTGCTTATTCTGCTGATTTTGGTGGAACCGGCCGTTGCGAACAGAATGAAGCGATAGGTAAGGTTTGATTATGGCTGAGAACATGGAAGACAAATTAAACGCTCTTGTTGCCCGGGTGGTAAAGGTCAGGAGATGGCTGGTGGCGCTTACCATTCTAAAAGTAGCGGCGTTGTGCCTGATCTTTGTCTCCGTGTACACCGGCTTCTATGCATGGCTCGACCACCGGCTGTACTTCGCCGAAATCGGCAGAGTCACGGCGTTTGTTTTACTGGTTGCCGGGCTTGTTGTTCTATTGCACAAATTGACAAAATTACTGGTCGGCCACGTATCCTGCAGCGCCGCTGCGAATTACATCGAGAAAAAGAGGAGTTTTAAGCAGCAGCTTGTCACGGCCATCGAGTATTACGAGAACAAACAGGATTATCCGTACTCAAAGGCCCTGGCCGAGCAGCTCGTGCTGAACGTGGAAAAAGACAGCCGGGAATTCGAATTCGATTCGACCGTCGAGAAATGGCAGGGCTATGCACTTGCGGCGGTTATTCTGTTAGGCCTCGTCGCGGCGTCATTTTATGTACGTGACAACTATGTCTACTTTTCTTCGTATTTTGCCCGGCTCACGCGTCCGTTAGCCTCAGTTAAGCCCCTATCATCTACGCAACTGGAGTCTATTACTAAGAATATTGTTGCCGAGCCGGATTCCGAGGTGACATTTACCGCCGGGATTCAAGGCCGTGTTCCGGAATTCGGAAAACTCGTGCTGGTGGAGCTTCCTTCAGAGACGGCGGATAATAACCAAATTCAGGAATCCCGGGAGATGCAGATACGGCCGAATATTGGCAGGGAAAAGACGGCGCAATTAAAAGCTACTAAGTCCTTCCCGCAAACAGGCAAATTTAAATATCGTTTTGAAACGGATTCGGCTGTGACTGAATGGCATGAGCTGAACATATCTGATGCGCCCGGGATCGAGAGTATGAGCGCTAAAATTACGCTGCCGAGAAGGCCGCCGAGAAGAAAGTGGGTCAAACCTTATACCGAGCAGATTGAAAATAATACTCTTGAGGTTCTTCCCGGCAGCAGAGTGACGCTGGATGTGCAGGCTACCGATAAGCTCAGCGGGATTGTGGCGACCGGGCCGGATGGTAAGTCTGTAAACAGGCAATTAAACGGGGCCGAACAATTCACCTTTTACTTCGATGCGGACACGAACGGCTCGGTACACTTTGCTCTTGTTAACGAGCAGGGTCTGAAAAACGAAAATGTGCCCGACCTGCAGGTGATAGTCAAGACTGATGAGCCTCCGAAATTCAAGCTGGTTTCGCCGGACGGCGATTATCTGGCGACAAACGTTGCAAGTGTGCCGGTAACGTTTGAGGTAACCGATGATTTCGGACTGGAATCTGTAAAAATGCGGATGGAACTGCCGGGTCAGCAACCCGAAGAGATAATTGTTCCGGTCGAGGAAGGGGTCAGGACAAAGCAGTTCACCCATACGATCGAGTTGGAAGAGTACGAGCTGACCATTGGCGACAGTATACTGTTTTACGTTGAGGCAACCGATATCGATACGGGTTCGGAATTACCAAACCGGACTTCGAGCAGCGAAGTATATTTTATCGAGATCAGGCCCTACTGGCAAAAATGGGTCCCAATGCCCGAAGGAAAAGAGGCAAAGGGAGGAGCCTCACCTCCCGTGGAGCTGTTGAATATTCTCGAATACACCCGGGCGATTCTTAAGAAAACGTGGGCTATTGCGAGCAAGCCGGAACTGACCGAGCAGGATCGTTCGAGACTGGGATTCATAAACCAGGACGTTCAATATTGTGCCGAGCAGGTAGCATTGATTCGTGACGACTCACAGTACGGTTTCGAAGAGCCTCATAAGGTCGTGCTCAATGAGGTTATACGGTATTATCAACAGACAAGCGGGCATTTGGCTGCGCATGATGCGGCATCAGCCATGGTGCCGGAGAAGAGCGCTTATCGGATTTTACGTAAATTTATCCTTGAATTGGAACTTGCCTGGAGTCCTCCCCCCAGCGGCCAGGGCCAGCAACCAAAGAAACCTGACAGCGTGAAATTGCAGGAGAAACCGGAATTTACGGGTTATGAAAAAGAACGAATTGAAGCTCAGTTGAAGAAGATGCAGCAAAAGCTGGATAAGATAACCAGGGAGCAGAAAGCACTAAAATGGTCCTTTGAGAATTTTCTCGAAAAGCAGGCCGAAAAGAAAGCCATACAGCAGAA
>DQCG01000229.1 GCA_003533825.1 Phycisphaerales bacterium | reverse complement strand
CATGAGCTAAAGAATTTGGTGGCAGACGGAGCTGATTCAAAAGCATATGCCGTAAAAGTGACGGAACTGGAAACCTGCTTCCAGGACTGGATTATGCGGACGAGCCTCAATAGACACTGATGCTTAGTATAAGCCATTTGAATTGGCAGAAATCGAAACAATACAATGAACATGAAGATTCCTAACATCGCCCTGATCCTGACACTGTTCCTTCTTTTTTTTCTTCCACCGACATCTGCAGAGTATAGGGAGGATGTGCTCAAGCCCTATGACGGCCCCTCTGTCCGTGGTGCAGACCCGAGCACGCTGAGAGGCAAAGTAATGACCGGCTATCAGGGCTGGTTCAACTGCGAAGGCGATGGAGCCAATCTCGGCTGGACGCACTGGGCAAGAGATCGCAGAAAGGCTTTTGGGCCGGGTAATATCACCGTTGACCTTTGGCCGGATGTGTCTGAATACGATGATGACGAACTCTACACCACCGCGTTCACCTATGAAGACGGAACCCCGGCCAAGATATTTAGCTCACACAACCGTAAAACCGTGATCCGTCATTTTAAGTGGATGGCCGACTACGGGATAGACGGCGCCTTCGTTCAGCGCTTTGCCCATAGCCTGCACGACGAGACCATGCGCTACCATAAGGATAAGGTGTTATCCAGCGCACGTGAAGGGGCCAACCGCTACGGGCGAACCTACACCATCATGTATGACCTTACCGGAATGCCAGATGAAAAAATCATTAAGGTGTTCGATGACTGGCGTATGTTGCGAGACAAAATGCACATCACCGAAGATCCCGTCTTTCAGCATCATAACGGAAAGCCGTTAGTTGCCATTTGGGGTGTTGGTTTTAATGGCAAGATCAAGCGGCGTGCCGGTCTTGAGCAGTGTAGAGAACTGATCAAGACGTTCAAAGCAGATGAATGCAGCGTGATGCTGGGAACTGCAACCGGATGGCGCAAGCAGGAAAACGATGGCCTTGACGATCCGGAACTCCATAAAGTGCTGCTCATGGCAGATGTGCTGAGCCCGTGGAGCGTGGGGCGTTTTAGAGATCTGCCCGGCATCCAAAAACACGCCCAAAAATACTGGAAGCCAGACATCGTCTGGGCCCGTGAACATAAGATCGACTATATGCCGGTCGTCTTTCCGGGCTTCAGCTGGCACAACATGAAGGGGGCCGAACTCGGCTCGATCCCGCGCCTCGATGGAAAGTTCTTATGGTCTCAAGTCATAGCCAATAAAAGGGCGGGCGCCAATATGCTTTATATCGCCATGTTCGACGAAGTCGATGAAGGTACCGCCATCTTCAAGTGTACGAACAACCCGCCCACCAGCGGTGGATCAAAATTCTTAACGCTGGATGGACTCCCAAGTGACTTTTACCTGCACCTTGCCGGACAAGCCGGCAAACTGCTTCGTGACGAGATTCCTCTCAGCACGACGGTTCCTGTGGCACCATGATCCAGGTTGATTCTATGTTTTACCACTAAAGGAGATAACGATGAAACTAATGGTACTTATAACTATTACTTGACATTGATGCTGGCGGCGGCCAGACCCAGACACATTGCCGGAACCCAGTGGGGCATGAGACGTTATATGAATATGGGTTGTTTGCGAGAAATGCACAAAGAAGTGATGGTCGAGGCTGGATATTGGACGCGGTCATTCGCAGCAGCGTCGGCAGGCACTTTTTCAGCAATCTGTTAGAATTTGCCCAGAGGTCAATAGAGGTCACGACCAACGACTCTGCCAGATCTTGGATTTGGGAACTCGCCGAAGTAAAGAGTACGACCATCCACTGATACGGCGGGGCCGATTCCCTCGTACTTCAGACTTGTTGAATCAGATCATGAACCTCTACGAAGCCTGGAACAAGCCAGAAAAAGTCGACGAATGGCGAGCAAAACTGCCTAAAACAGAAGCTCTGACAGAGTGACATTAGAACCCAAAAACACCCCAATTTTAACTCACAAACGAATACAACCTCACTACAACCAGAAAGGCAAATATCTACCAATTTCCAGAAAATCTCAACTCCATAAGCTACTGTTTATAAAGGGCTTAGGTGATGGCCAAAAAATTGCAATCATATTCAATGGCCGTCGTCAATTAGTGAGTGACATTGATTGGTAAGCATATCCGTTGTTGTCAACGGCTCAGGTTTGTAGTCAGGATTATAATTTAGACGAACGCTCTTTCCTCAGTTTATCAAGCTAACCATCTTGATTGTAGGATTAAAAATCTCATGATATAATGCAAGCAGAAAGCTCTCTCTCAATACTGCTGCTGTTGGAAATGGGTTTGAAATGCGGGAGGATATGACATGAAATTTAGATTGTCACATCTAGCCATGCTTGGCGCAATACTCCTTTGCCGGCCCTCAATCTGCTTCGCCAACGAGAGGCCAGATCCAAACGATCCTAACAGATACCTCAACGCAGTCTGCGAGTTCGCCGACAACATCCTCAAATACGGCCGGGATACCTATGGCTTAAAGCACATACCGTTGTTCGTGGAAAGGAGAAGCGGTGAAAAAACGCGATTCTATTGCCTCATTTCTGCAAAATTTCACGAAAAGGTATCGGTGCGCATTGGGTGCGCNNAAAAAGACCTTGACAACAGCCCGAGAATGGGCACACTGATTCTGAGTTGTTGTTTTGCGACAGCTTGTGTTGACCGGCCGAACTGAAAAATCAGGCCCGAAGGGCCTGAACGGTTACTAAGAAGAAAGCAAAGAATCATGGTAGAAAAATTAGAAAAATTTGGTTGTGTATCTTGTTTGGCGCTAATGGCAAGTGTTGTGACATTAGCAAGTATGGGCTGTGCAGAGTTAAAGCATAATTCGGTGGAAAGAGCGATAAAACAATTGAAGGGCGCAAAAATTTTAACCGTCCAGGATTATGATAAAATTAATCCATTGGACCAGTTCGGTTGGCCGGTAACCATGGCGGAAGAGCCATCGGAGTATGATCGGATCTATCCCAAGAGATTAAAGGAGTATCTTGGTATAGATATAAAGATTGTAAGGCTCAAGGAGCTAAATCAGGAAATTGAGAAAATTACTGAAAAAGAAGCCGAAAAAATGGCCGATGTGTGGATAAATGAAGCCACAGAAGTAAGGAGAGGTGTCAAAAGAAAAGATGTAATAAGAGCAGCTAAGTTATACCTGGGACTTAATGAATTATATGAGAAATACGATGCCCAGGCAGTGACATTAACCAGCTGGCACATGTTCAAGAAACAGAAGAAATTAAGCGCGCTGCCTGCCATGGCTTGGATGGAGTTCAGCAAAAAACACGTACCAGGTTCCTGTCAGGCTCATATAGATTGCTTAGCTACGATGCTGATTGGGCAGTATATAACAGGAGGCAATGCCGGGTTTGATGGGGACATTTTAAATGACTGGAGTTTTGAACCGATTGGTGATCGTCCCAAGAACGTGATCATTATCGCTCACTGTGGTGCTCCAATCACTCCTCATGGGGACGATAGAATTCCTTATACGATCAGAGATCATATCATGAATACGGGTGCGCGACCTGAGCACATTCCGCCGGAGGCTACTCTCACTGCTCCAACGGTAACTTGGCCAACAGA
Source organism: Phycisphaerales bacterium (assembly GCA_003533825.1). Classification (GTDB taxonomy): domain Bacteria; phylum Planctomycetota; class Phycisphaerae; order Sedimentisphaerales; family Anaerobacaceae; genus JAFGPJ01. The sequence goes on along the minus strand of DQCG01000229.1, from coordinate 8,759 downwards.
TGAATCTGTCTCGGTTATCAAGTTTGATGTATATAGGAAAAAGGTATCAATCCATACCGGTACAATACTCGATGGCAATGCTCTCTATCGCAATTTTCGGGATGAGATCTGTAGAAACAAGGCAGTCATTCGACTTGACAATCCGGAAGAGTCCTATCTATTACCTTCCCGTCCAGACGAGGGAGTATTCAGGGGTAACAAGTGGTTTGGGAGTTGGGGATGCCATCAAGTAATGTTTTATGGCAATCTTAGAAGTGAGATCAAGGAGTTTGCAGCTTTGACTGGATTTGAGGTTGTAGAATAAGACAGATAATAAGAAAACCAAGAGAGGGGAATGATCTATGGCAAAGCAATGTGTTCACATAGTTTGTTTGATGGTAATCGCAGGTTTCGCTCCCCTGGTGAATTCTGGCGCTGCAGATTTGTCGAATACTGAAAAGGCCAGGGTGTACACAGTGTTCTTCTCGCTCCCTGCAAACTTGTCAGGTGAAATTTTGAGTGCACTGGAGAGCAGGTGTGAGGGGGTTAAGTTTGTCGGAAAAGATATAGTAGATTCACCAGACTATAGAGACCCCGAAACAGAAGTAGATGACAAGAAAAGCAATTCGATTCTTCAAAATATAGAAAACTTGAAAAGTGATTTAGATGGGTTGATTCTATTTTTCGGTGGTTTTTCAGACAAGAGATACCTGCTGACTGGGTTGCCTACGATAATTGTAGATTGCAGTTTTTCCAACTCGCAAGTTGGATTTAAAAATGCCGTAGCTCTTGGGGAAAAATATGGGACGAGATTTATTACAGCTACTTACAGTACTGCGGGTTTTTCAAGTGATGCGTCTCAATTCGTGCTTGGTGACATTCCAACCCCCTTGGGCGGCGACATACTGGCGGAAAAAATTAGACTATTTGATGTTATAAGAAGGATAAAGAATACAAAACTGTTAACCGTCCAAGATTATAATAGAATCGACCCGATAGGTCTAAAGGGCTGGGGTGCAGTGAATGCCCCATTAGATGATTACGATAAAACCTATCCCAGCAGATTAAAGAAGTCTTTAGGGGTAGCCATTGTAGTCGCCGGGTCTAAGGAATTAATTCGGGAAATTGAAAAGGTCGCAAGGGAAAAAGCGGAAAGGATTGCCGATACGTGGATAAGTGATGCTAAAGCAGTAATTGGTGTCACACGAGAAGATGTAATACGCTCGGCTGGGTTATATATCGCTTACAAGAAATTAATGAAAAAGTATGATGCCGATGCGATAACACCGAGTAGCTGGGCTCTTATTCCAGACGGCGTAATAAAGGCCATGCCTCCCTTAGCGGAAATGGAGTTGGCTAAAGAACACATACCTGTCTGCTGCGAGAGTCTTGTAAATTCTTTACTTACTCAGACAGTTGTAACTTATTTGACAGGCAGGCCGGGTTTTGTAGGGGATGTGTTAGGAGGATTTCCGCCGGCGGTGCCGGCGAGCGAGATTCCCAAGAACATGATGGTTATTGGTCATTGTTATGGCCCAATTAATCCTCATGGCAATGACAGAGTACCTTATACGATAAGAAACCACGCATACTATGAATTAGGCTGGGACACGACGGACCCCAAAAGGGCGTGGAGAAGGGATGAACAAGTCCGAGCAAACAAACAGCTCGAAAAGGAACACATCACTCTTGTCGCTATATGTGTAGAATGGCCGATAGATGAGGTTGTCTCAGTGGTTAAGGTTAATGCATACGATAAAGAAATGGAAGTCTATACCGGCAGAACTGTTGATGGCAACTATCTCTATAAAGACTTCAATAACAGAATTTGTAGAACGAAGTTGGCTTTAAGTCTTAATAAGCCATTTAGACAACTCCGGCGTGATAGATGGGGATGCCATCGAGTAGTGTTTTATGGCGACCACAGACAAAAGATTAAGGATTTAGCCGCTTTGATTGGATTTGAGGTTGTAGGATAAGATAGATAACAAAAAAACTTTTTAAAATCACCAATTTCGGCAGAAGGTAGGCTCAGTAGCATTGGAGATGCCTTAACAGCAAGGATCAAGTTTTTGTCCCGGTTTGGAAAGGTGAGTTGAGCCAATCAAACAGGTCTACAAACCTATTTTAGCTCGACGGACCAGTAGGCGTGGTCGAGGAACTGCTTCCAGCTTCGATATCGTTGATGGCTTAAGTAAATATTTGCAGCACTTACTGCCGAGAGGATTTCAGAAGGTACGCTACTATGGAATCTGGCATAAGTCCAATGCTCACCACGTAAGCACACTGGCCAACTCCATGATTTTGGACGCTATAATGTCAGGTCGACCTATTCGGCAATCAGAAAATGAAGATTCGCCTGTTACTGACAAAACATTGAAATGCCCGCACTGCGGCAGCGACCAGCTGGTTCTGCTTGAACAGTTGCCGAGACCACGTCCACGTAGCCCATGACATGATATGTCCACCGGAACTCTATAGGTCCCCAACATCTCTATTAATTCAGAACAATAGGTCGGTTCCAACGCGTTATGTCGGGCCATCGCAGCCGGTCTGTCCACATATCCAATTTGTGTTCCAAAATGATGAATTCTGCTCGTATTTACAGCCAGAATTCACTATTAAATCATCGATATATTGTCTAGGATTTGATTAGAACAGGGCAAAACTTCTGAGATCGTTACCCTGCGTTTAGTGCAACATGGTTTTCGAGATGGTAAAACGTCTCGAAAAGCCATTACTCATTCAATGGCCGACGTCAAAAAGGTCAAGTACTGTGCGGTCAGGGCTTATAGTCAGCATTATAACGTCAGATGAATGTCCATTCGCAGTATATCAAGGCTTGTCTTACTTGCAGGACTTCACAACTCATGGTATACTGCACACTGACAGACCTTATTTAATCATGTTACCGTTGGGAAGCCGTAGTTATCCAATGGTTTGAGCGATGATTCAGAAAGGTACCAGAGCTATGGTTATGAGAAAAAGAGAAGTAGATCGGCGTCAGTTTTTGAAACAGGCTACTCTGACTGGTGCAGGTGTTTTGGGTTTTCCGTGCTTTGTTCGCTCGGCAACACTGGGTAAAGATGGCGGTGTCGCACCGAGTAACCGGATTACCGTCGGCTGTATTGGGATGGGTGGCCGAGGCACCAATAACATGCGGGCTTTCATGGGCAGAAAAGAAACGCAGGTCATCGCGGTTTGCGACGTCCATGCCGACAAGCGAAGCAGGGCACGTCGTTTGGTCAACGAGCACTACGGCAACAAGAATTGTGATGCCTACAATGATTTTAGAGAACTGGTGGCGCGAGAAGATATTGATGTTGTTTCAATCGCCACACCGCCCCATTGGCACGCCATACCATCTATTGAGGCAGCCAAGTCAGGTAAGGATGTTTTCTGTGAGAAACCGCTGTCGCTTACTATCGCCGAGGCACAGGCCATGGTTAATGCGGTCAAGCGTTATGAGCGTGTGTTTCAAACCGGCAGTCAGCAGCGCTCTAGCTGGAACTTTCGCTTCGCTTGCGAACTTGTTCGTAACGGTTATATTGGTGAACTGAAAACGGTGACGGTTAATTCCGGGGGAGCTCCCAGGTGGTGTAATCTGCCGCCGGAACCGGTGCCGGACTATATCGATTGGGATTTGTGGCTGGGTCAAGCACCTTGGAGACCATTCAATAAACGGCTTCTCGCCCACCAGGCTTGGGGTTATCGGGAGTATGCCGGCGGGGGAATGGCCGGTTGCGGATCACACGACATCGATATCGCCCAGTGGGGTATGGGTATGGACGACAGCGGACCGGTTGAAATTGTTTCTCCTGATGGCAAAGACTATAAGCGACTCACCTTCAGATATGCTAATGGTGTCATTATGACCAATGGTCCCTTCAAGGCCAATGGCAGAGCCTGGATCGTTTTGTTTACTGGCACTAAAGGGAAAGTAGAAGTCGGCCGTGGACATTTGCGCACCTGGCCAGAGACACTCAAAGATGTGAAGATCGGAAACGACGAAATACACCTGTACGAAAGTAACGACCACAAAGATAACTTCCTCGATAGTGTTCGCACTCGGTGTCGGACGATCTGTGATGTCGAGATTGGTTGCCATTCAGTGATTGTCTGTCATCTGGGCAACATTGCCTACTGGTTGAACCGGCCTTTGAAATGGGATCCGGCCCGTGAGGTGTTTGTCGGCGACGACGAAGCCAATCGGTTATTGTCACGGCCGATGCGAAGTCCGTGGCGTCTGTAAACTTAATCGTGATTACTCCTTGATCCAATACAGGAACGTAAACCAAAAACGAACGTCTTTGATTCCAAGCAAGCAGCTAACTCTTCAGGCCTTTCAAATCCAGTTTTAGCCTAGCATCTGACCGCAGTAGTCTTTTCCAAGTCACTTCGCCTCCCTTATAGGCTGCTTCGCGACCAAGAATCGCTGTCAAATTGGAACGCACGGAAGCTGCCACTGTATCATTTGTATACTGCCTCTGGATAATGTTCTTGTAGAAAGCCTCTATATTAGCCTGCGCGCCAGTAGTGTAAAGCTGCTCGAATCTTCCACCCTTATACGACTTCCTGCCTCGAATGATCACGCCGCTGAAGTAGTCCGTATTGACGACTCCTTCAGAACCAAAGAATCGGCAAGTTATTTCATCTCGGACACCCGGGATTGATTGTATCGATGTGAAGCTAAGTACTATATCATCCGGGAACCAGTAGGTCACGACAAAATGATCCCATATACTCCCTTGAGGTCTGAGTGTTCGCCCTCCCGATCCTACTGCACGCATCGGATCCTGGTCAACAATCCAAGTTGCCACATCCAGGGCATGAATACTTTGCTCCACAATGAAATCTCCGGAAATCTCCAAGACGTAATACCAGTTACGCAGGCGTTCTTCGTTTCCTGCAGGGGGACCTCCTCGGCCGCCACCTGACCATGGATAGTGCGCCTCACCCATGACTAGACGTCCGAGATCTCCTTTGTGGACACGGCGTACCGCTTCTCGATAGAACTCATTAGCTCGTGTTTGGAAGTCCACCAGAAAGACGAGGTTCTGAGATGTGGCCTTCTTTCCAGCAGTTGCAATGTCTTTACAGCCCGGCACATCGATAGCAATCGGTTTTGCAAGGAATACGTGTTTGCCAGCGACTACGGCAGCCAAGGCCTGTTCAGGATGAAAATAGGGAGGACTTTCGATCACAACAGCATCGAGTTTCTTGTTAAGCAGCTTTCGGTAGCCAGACAGTCCGGAATAGCAGTGCCTGGTGTCAATCTGCAGTTTGCTTCCAGTTCCCTTGGCTCGATCCTCAAAGTAGTCCGCGCAAGCGACAAAACGGTATTTGCCTGTGTCATTAAAAAGGCTGGCAATCCAGTTGCCTCGCCCACCACATCCAATCAAGCCCAGTTCAATCTTTGAATTTGATCGAGTTCCGAAGACAACAGATGGCTTAAGCGCAATAATTGTTCCTGCTGCTCCGGATATGAATGTTCGACGGTTCATCTTTGTGGCCATAGCACAACTCTCCTAAAAATATTTCGATATAAAGTCATAACAATTATCATATCGTAATAGATGGGATTGAGCCAGTTGAATCTTAAATAGATATTGGTGTCACTTTGCTTTTGCAGAATGCTTCGACGAACATCTTCTACAGTCTGGCCTACTCCGCTCGTCAAAAGCTGTTCAGATAAACGATGAAACCTGACTGAAGTGTCATAACGTGGATGCGTCAAAAAAAATTTTGTGGCAACAGAGATTTGGAGCGGCCGACAAGGCTGCAATCCAGCAGGTGAAAGTCCCGTCGTGCCAGTTGCCCGATTCAGGCACGTAGTGATGCCACATCCCGGAATGGGTAACCATCCGGGCTATGCGTGGTGTAAACGGCCCGGCTGCCCTGAGCTCATATATGCTCAGTGGTGAGTGCAACCAGAGGGTCTAGCAAGTATGGGAGCTTGAACGTTATGGAATGACTGCAGCCCCGAAATTTGCCCCGTCGTTGAAGTTGCATTGCGACGGATATTTGGCGTGTCGAACCTGTAAATCTTGAGGTGAGACCGAAGTCCTTCGGGAAGAAATGGGTAAATGCACCGAAGGGATGCTGCGGGGTAAGGGTCCTTGCGCCTATACAAGGATTGCAGAGATAATGTTGGGAAGGGCCGTTTCCCAGCAGGGACTGGCGACAACCTGCAAAGACCCAACGTACAAGGGAAAAACCAAGACGTTGGGAGGGATACGGTCTGGCGCATGAGTCCGTATGAGCTGTGAAGGAAGAGTAATGTCTTCTGAGATGACTTTGAAAGTCATCTTGGTAGTGGGTAACACCCACACCAAGCAAAGGGACTCTGGGTACTCGGTGGTTCTGAATAAGCCATGTGCATCCAGACACAGAGCTGGAAAGACTGCCATGGACTCTCAGGACGAGGTTACTGGCAAACTGTACGATAGTGGGGTGTATGTGAGCTGGCACTTAAGCCTCAGATTGTACAGAAAGGCCTTTGACCAGAAAATTTCAAATAGGGCCGAGACCAGAACCGGATTTGGGAAACCCGACTGTCCGGGATCGCAGGGAGGCTTACGAAAACGTGAGCTATGGCCAAGGCTAAACGGGCACGTAACGTGGAAACGCTGAAACAGCCAAGCCTTCGCCTAAGGTTGCGCGCGTCGTATTTCTATCCCGACTAATATTTGACTTTGAGCTTTTCATAGGTAGACGTTCAACTTGGTTGTCCTCCACATCAAAACATCTGCTGCAACAGACCGACCTGAATATGGCTGGGATACTCTTTGGATCGATACACGCAATTGATGACTTTGATAAAATCGTCTTCAGCCGCTTCAAAAATGTTCGGCACATATTTCTGTGGATTACGGTCGATGAATGGAAACCATGTGCTTTGAACGTGTATCATAATCCGATGCCCCCGTTTAAACGTCTGCAAAACATCCCATAATTCAAACGAAATCTTGGTAACCTCATTGGGTTTGAAAGGCTTAGGCTTTTTATAACTTTCCCGGAAACGTCCCCGAAATACTTCCGCGCGAATCAAGGTTTGTTGAGCTGCTTTTTCCTCCAGATCGTCAGGATAAACATCGATCAACTTAACAACCCAATCCGAATCCGTTCCAGTAGTGGAAACAAAGAGATTGGCCTGGATAGTTCCCGCTAACGTAATATCCTCTTCAAGAATGTCCGTTTGATAAACCAATACATCCGGCCTCCGAGAAGCAAATCGCTGGTCTTCTGAATAAAACGTGTTATTTATCCACCTCGAATTATCTTTTGTATGAGGGACCGGTTTGTTTGGATCGCTGATGTAGGAATCATGAGCGTCAGAATCTTCGTTGGGTCTTTTAGATGATAACTTGCCGCCTTTGTGGAAATAGAAACGTGTCTTTTCGGAGGACGCTGGCGGCCATTGGTCAAATCGTCGCCAACGGTTGGCTCCGGTTTCAAATATCAAGGCTTCTGGCAGGCTCAATTCACCTTCTTCGTCTTTCAAAAAGTGCTTAAAGAAATGCAAATCGACGTTTTTTTGATAGTGTTCCGCCGTAGGGAATCCAAAATCTGTATCTCCCAATTCGTTCCCTTTACTACGGAGCCAGCCTCCGTGATACCAAGGCCCCATGACTAATATATTAAATGTATCGGGATTCTGCTTCTCAATCATTCGGTATGTATTCAACGGTCCAAACAAATCTTCCCGGTCGTACCAGCCGCCGACAACCATTACCGCTGCCTTGATATTCTTCAGATGAGGAAGGATATTGCGTTCTTGCCAGAACTTGTCGTAATTGGGGTGGCGCGTAACATAGTTCCAGAATTTGGATTTCTTTTTGAAATATGATTCATTTACATTTTTCAATGGTCCCACATCCATGAAGAATTTGTACGCGTCTGTCGTTTCAATCTCGTAGATAGGATCCGGTCGTTCATCGATAAGCCCGTCACGTGTTTGTTGCACATTGTTAAGAAAACCAAACCAATGATTCAAGAGAAAGGCCCCGTGATGGTAAACATCATCCCAATAAAAATCGGAAACCGGCGCTTGAGGAGAGACCGCTTTTAATGCGGGGTGGGAATCGATAGACCCGGCGGACGTATAAAACCCAGGATAAGAGATCCCCCATTGGCCAACCTTGCCGTTGTGGTTGGGGACGTGTTCCAAGAGCCATTCAATCGTATCGTAGGTATCCGTACTTTCATCCGTATCAGAATTGCTTTTCTTGTTTGCAACGTGCGGAGTCATATGAACGAACTCGCCTTCCGACATAAAACGGCCGCGCACATCTTGATAAACGAAGATAAATCCTTCTTTTTCGAATTCTTCATGGGGACTGATCCGGTCTCTGTACTGGTCGGGCCCGTAGGGACTAATGCCATAGGGGGTGCGCAACAACAGTATCGGATATTCTTTCGAGGTATCGTTCGGTGTATAAATGGCGGTAAAAAGTTTCACCCCGTCACGGGCGGGGATTCGCTTTTCATATTTCGTGTAATTCTCACGTATATAGTCCGCCCGTTCATTGGCTTGAATAAGTCCCACCTGCAAGACGAAGAAGAGGTACAAGAAAAAGAGGGCCGCACGTGCTTTCATAATCCGAGATCTCCTATTCAACACTTTTTTGAAACATATTACTGATTTTCAATCTTGCTATGATACTAAATCTCCCTCTAATTGTAACCATTTGAAATTTCTTTGGACTAAACCGCTTCGCGGTAGTGTTGTGTTCGCTGCAATGCTCCTTTGCCACTTCTCTGTCTGCCTCGCTACCGAA
>DQCG01000700.1 GCA_003533825.1 Phycisphaerales bacterium | reverse complement strand
TACGCCGTCGAAGTTTGTCCACCAGCCGAGTCCCGAAGCCGGCGCGGGATTGCCTGCGGGCCGGTCGGGCAAAGGTGTGCCGGCAAACTTGACTACTTCCTCAACCCGCTTTGAATCGACAAGCTGCCTGCCCTGCCAGTTTCCTTTTCGCAGCATCAGCCGCCCTACTCTCGCCACGGCCCGGGCGGTATAACCCCCGCCGCCCCAGTTGGCGACAAGGTTAAGGCCGTTGACTTCGAATGTTTTGCCGTAGCCGATGGACCAGTGGCTGTCTTTTACGCCGATGGGCTTCATTATTCTCTGCCGCAGCAGCGTTCGGATGTCGGTGTGTTCAGTGTCCTTCAAAGCTGCTGTCACGGCGTAGGAAAGCAGCGCCATGCCGGGATTACTGTATGCGAATTTACTGCCGGGCTCGAATATCACCGGCGCTTTGTCACGCGAGACGGTGAAAGGATCCGGCTGCTGCTTCCAGAACTGTCCCTTCCAGCCGGGCAGCTCGAAATGGCCGATATCATTCTGCTCGGCGTCTTCGATACCGGATGAGTGTGTCGCCAGGTGTCGGATGGTGATTTTCGATTTCTGCGGATGTCCCTTCCACTCGGGAATGTATTTGCAGGCGGGATCGTCGGCGTCGAGCAATCCGTCATTCAACGCCAGCATTACCGAAACACCGCCGACCAGCGCCTTTGCCATCGAAGCGGTGTAGTGCTTCTTCTCAGGGCCGAATCCAGGGGGGTACCATTCATAGACGATTTTGTCGTTTTTGATAACCAGAAATGTTTTTGTCCCTTTTTTGGAAAGAACATCTCTTGCCGCATCGAGCTTTTGTGACGACATTCCCACTGTCTCCGGCGACGCCTTGTCCCATTCAAAGTCACCCTGTCCGGCGGATAGGCACTGAAATAAACAGATAATGACTAACAGGCTTGTAAATGTTCTTTTAAGACTCATTGCTTTTTCTCCCTCAAAGACAGAACAATCGGTTCGATAAACGGTTCGATGGCTTTATAGTCGGAATTGCGCGCCTTATTGAGTGACTTGCCGGCCCGCGCCGCCACGATGTCGAGGTTCGGTATCACAACGATCAGGCTGTCGTACAGCCCCCACGACCAGTAAGTGTCCCGTGGCACCTTTGCCATCGTCCCATCGGCGTTGTTCCACCACAACAGCCCGTAGTGGTTGGAGGCGTTGAAGTAGCTTTCCCTCCTGACCACAGGCAGCCCCCCTACTTCTTCTGGGACTTTCCTCACCATATCGACAAACGAGGCGGGTATGATTTGCCTGTCGCGCCAGCGTCCCCGCCGCAGATAGAGATAGCCTATTCGCGCCATCGCGTTAACGTTAGCACTTATACCCGAGCCGAACTCACGCCGTGCGATACCGTTAATCTCCTTCGGGCGATAGGCATTGGGCCGCCAGGTTAAATCCTTCTTGCCGATGCCAATCGGACCAAAAACACGCTCAAACATGAGGGTATTGAGGTCTTGCTTATAAGCTAAGGTCACGCACTCGGCCAGCCAGTTCGGCCCCCCGTCACTGTAGCACCATTTTGTTCCCGGCTCGAACAGCAGTTCGGCGTATCCGCCGTTCTTATCGAAGCCCGCGGTCTGAGTCGCCAGGTGAAAAAGTGTAATCTTATCGAGCCGGCCGGTTTCTGCATTGGATTTGGGTGGCACGCCCAAGCCCGGATGATATTTCTTAGCCGGATTTTGGAGACTTTTGATTTTACCGTCTTTAATAGCCAACCCGACAGCAGTGACGCCGATAGCTTTGGTTGACGACTTCAAATCGTATCGTCGCTTTTGGTTGCCCCACTGCATGACGAGCCGGCCGTGGCGGATGACACAGCCCGAACCGTCGCCGGTCAGCGCATAGTCGAGCGCCTTTTGCAATGTGCCTGCATCCATACCAACCTGCTCCGGCGTCGCCCGCTCCCACGACGAACCAGGCCAAATTTCGCCATCATCCCCCTGCCCGGTTGCCGGTGAATATGCCAGCAAAAGCAGACATATTATCAAACTTGTTTTGTTCATGAGTTCTCCCTATTTGCCGATGCAGTAAAGATTTTTTGCCGTGCGGATAAACAGGTGGCCGTCGGCGACGGATATTGAGGACTGGATGGGAGTCTCGTTTGTTTTGGTTTCGAAGATGATTTTGAACTCATCGCCGGCGGCGTCCAGCACCACGATTTCTCCGGTTTCATTGATACAGTATAGCTTGCCGTCGGCGCCGGTGAGCGAAGCTCGCCATGGGCCTCGGCCGCGCCGATCTTGCCCTGCCAGATCCGGCTGCCTGTTTTCGGATCGAGGCACGTGACCGGTTTTCCGCTGCGGGCGCCGTTCAGTACGTACAATCGATTCTGATAATAAAGCGGCGTAGAGCAATCCGGCGACGGGCCGTCGAATTCCCATACGATGCAGGCCTGAGACGGATTTTCGGCACTGCCGGGTTTGAGAGCGTAAACCTTGCCGTGCTTGTGTCTGGTACCGAATATAAGCCCGTCTCCGATTACCAGAGAAGGGATGATTCGTGAATCCCGGATTTTTCTTGTCCAGTATTCGAAACGCCACAGCTCTTTGCCCGTGCCCGGATCGTGAGCGGTGACGAAATCGCCGCCGGTGTTGAGGATTTCAGTCCGGCTGTCACGGACGAAAGGTATGGGTGTGCTGTATGTTTCCATTCCTTCGTCAAACGCATCGGTTGTTCGCTGCTGCTTCCAGATGGTTTTGCCGTTTTCAGGATTTATCGCCATTACGAACGAATCCAGAGGTTCTTCAGCCTTTGGCCGGCGATAGGGTTTGTTCCGGCGAATCGCGATTACATAGAGCTTATTTGCGTACAGTAAAGGGCTGGAGCTGTATCCGAACTGCAGGGCGAGGTTGCCGTACTCGGTTTCGATGTTGCGTGACCAGAGCTTGTTGCCGTCATAATCGAAGCCGACCAGGTCTCCGCCGGCGTAGAAGAAAAAGACGCGCTTGCCGTCGGCTGCGGGTGACGGTGACGCCATGTTGTTGCGGGGCAACCGGCGTGAATCGGAGCCGGCCTGTCGCCGCCATAATTCTCTGCCGTCCTTTGCATCGAAACACAAAGCGACAAAACCAGGTCCCCTCCCGACCATCGAGGTGACGAATACTTTGCCTTTAGAGATAATCGCAGTCGCGCCGCTGGGGCCGGGAAGCGGGCTGACCCAGGCGACGTTTTCCGTCTCGCCCCATGAGTCGGGCAGATTTGTTTCGTCCGTGGAGCCGTTGAAAAACGGCCCTCTCCACTGGGGCCAGTCGGTGGCCCTAACCGTTGCCGGGATTGCCAGTATCGTGATGATTGCGCAGAGTGTGACTTTCATTTTATTCATACATTGTTGCCTTTTCATTTTTTCTACTTAGATAACCGAGCCGTAACGCGGGCCCAGGCTTTCGGCGAGTTTCTTGCCGTATTCCAATAACGAAGCCCGCTGCTTCTGGGTCAGCGGCTTATATTTGCGGGCGAACTGGACGTTCTGGATGGCCTGCTCGATGGTATAAGGGCCGACTACCGCGACGCTGACGCCTTCGAGATCGAGAGCGTAAGCCATCGCGTGAGGCAATCGTGCCGGCTCGGTTGCGCAACCGACGAAGCCGCTTCTGTGATTGCGAAAACCTCCCTTTATGCCGGCATAAACTTTCATCGCCGCACAGCCGACGTTGCGTTTTATCGCTTCCGGCAGGACTTTGCCCTCGAAGTCGTAGATGTTCCTGTCGGCGTGGTTCATCACGCACATCAGCACGTCGATCTGGCCGGTCTGCATCATGCGGACGAAGTTGGCCGGACGGTTATGACCCGATATGCCGATGAAGCGAATCTTGCCGGCTTCTTTTTGCTTGAGCAGAAATTCCAGGACGCCGTCGCTCGACAAAACCCTGTCGAGATTCTTGCCGCCGATGCTGTGAATGTGCACCAGGTCGATGTGGTCGGTCTTGAGCCGGTTGAGCGATTCGTTCAGAGATTTTTCTGCCCTGGCGGCATTGTCGGTCGAGACTTTTGTCACCACGAAGAGCTTGTCACGCCGTTTAGGGATGATATGCCCGAGGATTTCCTCGGCGTTGCCGTATATCCTGGCCGTATCGATATAGTTGACGCCGCGGTCGATGACTTCGCTAAAAATCTTTATCCCCTCCTCGACTCCAACAGGCCCTTCGCCCACCGGCGCCGTTCCCAGCCCGAGAATGGTTACTTTTTCCTTCGTCCGCCCGAGAATGCGTTTCGGCAGCTCATCGTATCCCTGTGCGCGGAGCGGCTGCTGCATTAAGGTAAGTGCCAACCCGGCACCGGCGCAACCCGCCCGCTTGAGAAATTCACGACGGTCTATTCTCTTGCCGGAAGCCTGCGTCTGTGTCTTATGGGCAAATTCGTTCTTCATAATTATTTCTCCTCAACAGCTCCTTTTGGAGCATCGTCCTTTAAGATAAAATGGTTCTTCGCGGCGGAAAGGTCGTTTCCAGCCAGAAGAATATTGCCGGAACTTTTTCCTGCCAGTTCCAGAAAATTGCCGGTCCCGGGAAATGTCCTGCATCCCTGGATAAAAACATCCCGGACGTTTTCCATTCTGACGACCGGCTTGTCGGCCTGCGGTTTTGTCGACTTGACTGCGCGAAGCTCCATATCCTTACAGTTGCTGATATCGAAAGGAGGCCCTTTGCCGGCGTTTACCTCCACGTTCTGCAGTTCAAGACCTTCGACGTTGTCGCAGATAAATCCAACATCAGTCGAGGCCGTCACGTCGGTGATACGCAGCCGCCGGATAGGCATTTCGGGAAGCCCGTAGATTCTCGCCGTGTATGGAGAGTTCTTTATCGTGAAATGGCTGATGGCAATGTCACGAAAAATAGGTGTCCGCTCTGAGACGGGCTCCGGGTCAGTTTTCGTGTAGAAACTGGTTATATAGATCGGTTCTCTGACGTTCTCGACGATAAAGTTATTGTAGCGGATGTTCTCCACGACACCGCCGCGACCCCGTGTGCTCTTGATACGCACGGCACGATCGGTCCCGACACACACGATATTGCTTGCGACAACATTTCGAACGCAGCCGGACATCTCACTGCCGATGACCACGGCGCCGTGACCTTTGTACATAACGCAGTTTGTAATGGCGACGTTTTCGGTGGGCCTTGCTTTGAGCCTGCCCTCTTCGTCCTCGCCCGATTTCAAGGTAATGCAATCGTCCCCGGTGTCGATAAAGCAGTTAGAGATACGCACGTTCCGGCAGGACTCGGGATTAACGCCGTCGGTGTTGGGGCCTTCTTCGGGATTGACGATTGAAATGCCGTCCACCACCAGGTTGTCGCAACCTACCAGATGAACCGTCCACGAAGGGGAATTAAGGATTTTCACACCCTCGATCTTAACATCACGGCAGCGGTATAGATTAATCACGCGAGGCCGGCCGTAGTTAAGAATTCTCGCCCGGCCATCCTTCCTGTTCTTGTCTTTATTGAACGCGTCCCACCATACCCTGCCATTACCGTCCAGCGTACCCCGGCCGGTAACGGCGACGTTTTCAAGGTCGTGGCCGGTTATCAGGCTCGATACTCGCGTGTCGTCGGATCGAATCCGCCAGCCCGGCTTAAAAGGCGGGAAATGATTGAAATCCTTGCTCGCCAGCAGCGTCGCACCCTCGCTGACATTTAGCGTTACGTTACTCTTGAGAAAAATCGCACCCGACAGGAATTTTCCCGCTGGAATATATACCTTCCCACCCCCGGTAGCCGCGCACCCATTGACGGCTTTCTGGATGGCCTCAGTGCACAGGGTTGTCCCGTCCCCCACGGCTCCGTAATCCATCACGTTGAAGAAAGGTGAGGGGCCTGTCGCCCGGGCGGCGGTAGAATTCAAACCGGGATAGAACAAAGCGAAAAGAAGCATTAAAACCGACATCGAAAATTTCATAGCAGTTTCATCCTTATCACGTAATCTTTATTTCGCTTCGATCAATAAGATCCAGTCGTTCCGGTCCGCCGACTTGAAAGTCTGGGACGATTTTTCGATTTTGCCCGCATCGAGCCAGCCGCCAGTGCGCGGGTGATACCAGCGTGCGGTCAGGCCGTTTTTGAGCGAATCGGTTTTCAGAGTCACCGGCCCGCCTTCCGGCAGATAAACGACAACCAGGTCGCCTTCCTGCGATTTAGCCGCGGCGACGAATCTCGATGCATCCTCTATTCCCGGCTGTCCGGCCAGAACTTCCTGTGCCGGGACGAGCCGCCACCATTCGATGCTCCTGAAGAACTGGTGAAGATATTTCATGCTGAACGCGCCGGGCAGGTCTTTGGCGACGTTCCAAGGCGAGCCGAGTCCGGTGCTGATATGGTCGGCGGGAGCCTGTACCTTGGTATGCCAGCCCCAGATTCCCTGTCCGCCGTAGGTGACACCGGCCGTCGGAGAAACCAGCAGACTCCAATAGGCGGCCCGGCGGACCGAATGATCGTTGTGCACCTGTCGGTGAGTGTAGCCGTTATGTGCTTCGTAGTTGGGTTCGGTGTTGATCACAGGCAGTTCCGGCTTTTTGTTCCATTGCGAGGCGGGTGGTCCCTGGTTGAGCCAGCGAAAGGTTCCTACATCGTCGCCGTGCCCGCTTTGATAGCCGATAAAACTGAACCAGGGCTCGTTCCGGAATTCTTTGCCGATCCAGCTTCTTCCGCGGACGTGCTGGGTTGCCAGGCGATGCTGGTCTTCGTTAAACACCGCCCTGCCGATGCGCTTCCATGTTTCGGCGTTTTCGCCGCTGTAATTTCCGTCGCCGCCGAGGAACCAGATGACCTGATGGGCGCCGTACCGGGCGATCATATATTCGGCCAGTACAATCTTCTGGTCTTCCGGCAGAGAATAGCCCGGGTTTTCTTCGCCTCGGATTGCCCATAGCAGTACCGGTACAGCGAGAAGCCCGGCATCGTTAATCGCATCGACGTATTTATCCATTCGCTGGAAAAACGGCGGATTGACGGCGACTTTTTCCTTGCCCGTAAAGGCGGGATTCCCGGCCGCATCCGTCCTGGCCATCCGCCACTGGGTCATGACGAACTGAATCGCGGTAAATTCCTTTGCAACGCGGTCTTTGAGGAAAATGTTCCAATCGCCCAAATCGGCAAACAGCGGGCCGCACCAGACCGTGTCGGCCAGCCAGAAAAATGGTGTGCCGTCGTTGTGTTCGATGTGGCGTTTGTTCGCGGAAAGGTGTAATTCCCCATGCCGCAACAGTGGAAGATCGCTGTTATATTTCACGCATTGAAAAGAACCGTTCTGGTTGTGCAGACCTCTATTGCTCTGGTCCGAACAGACTGTTTTGTATGTCCAGCCGCCCTGCTCGTCCGGCGAAAAACGCACACGCCACGCCTGGCCTCCGTCCCAAAAGCCGAGGAGCATCCTTTTGTTGCCGCTCGGAGCAGTGAACTGGACCTCGACCTTAACTTCCTGCACCGGATTATCGTAATCCTTTGAGCTTGTGAACAACTGCTCGAAACGCGCCCACTGCCCGACGGGATTATTAGCGGCCGGAGCCTTAGCAGCACAACAGAACGTCAGAAAAAAACCGGCGGCGATAAATGCCGAGAGAATGAAACGCTTCATAATCGTCTCCTCAGATTATATGTCTATTCTGTGGATGTTTTGACTGCGTAGAGTTTCTTCAGTGTGGTAATGTAAAGAACGCCGTTGGCGGCGACCGGAGTGCTGCACGTGGGGCTGTCCAGTTTGGTTGAGCTGATTAGCTTTTTTTCTCTGCTCGCGGCCAGCACGTAAAAATCCCTCCGGCGCGTGCCGATGTAAACCTTCCCATCCGCTACGAGCGTCGAGGCCCAGATGCTTCCCTTTGTTTGATACGTCCAGTAAGGTTTGCCGGTCTCGGCGTCCACGCAGTGGACCAGTCCGGAGCAGTCGGCGACGAAGACCAGCCCGTCGTGTACCGCCGGCGTCGAGCAGCAGTGGTCCTCGACCGGATACGTCCAGATTTGTCCGGAGTGAGTGATATCGCCCGATCCGCTCGCATCGAAACATTTGAGCCATGCCTGGTTCTTGCCCCACCAGATATCGCCTCCGTAGGTGACATAAATACGGCCGTCGTGGAAAACCGGCGTGCTCTTGACGTTGCTCGGGCTCTCTTTGCGGTTTCGAACATACTGGTGAACGTTTTCTTTCGGCGCATCGGGGTCGCAATCGAATCGCCAGTGACGGTTTAGTTTCTGAACTTCCCCGGCGGCGGGAATCCCTTTGATGGTATCGAAAGCGTAGCACACGCCGTCGCCGCCGCAGAAGAACACCAGCGTTCGTCCGTCGACTTCGCCCAATGCCGGCGACGACCATGTAGAGTGGAATATCTTCGGGCCGATATTTTCGTCATCCCGAGCGACGAGCCGCCCTGTTTTCTTGTCGAGAATAATCAGGCTCGGGGCTTCGGGGGCGGGAATCATTGCGTGTTTGTCGTTCAGCCCGTTGCTTGTGTTTACGTACAAAAAGTCGCCGTGCAGAAGAGTCGAGCTGTGTGCAGCATCGTGTTGATGGACTCCGAGTTTGTCCTGCATATTGAACAGCCAGATAATGTCGGCATCGGTCTGTGTCACTTCCATCGGCTCCGACGGATTCGGGCTCATCAAGCGAGCTTCGTCAACGAACGGCCCATCGTTGCCGTTGACCTGTCCGGCCAGATCCAGGCACATAACTTCTCCCCGGTTGCTGACGATGTAAACACGGCCACCTTCAACCGTGGCCGGCGAACAAATGCCGGACCTGGGCCAGTCCCTATAGAGCATCGGCATGAACTTGGGAACGACGAGCTGCCAGCAGAGGCTGCCGTCTTTTTCGTCCAGGCACAGCAATATGCCCCGGTCTCCCTTATGCCGGGTGTCACGCGGGTGTTCGTTGTTTGTGCCGACCAGCACCCTGCCGCGGGCTATAACCGGCGTGGCATAACTCTCTGTGCCCAGTTCAACGACCCAGTTGATGTTCTTACCGGTGGACGGATCGAAACTCTCGGGCAGGCCGGTTTCCGCAGAGACCATGTTCCGGGAATATCTACTGCCCCACTGAAGATGATCCTCGGCCGAAACTGTCGTGATAATCCCTAAGCCGCAGAACAGCGGCAGGAGCGCCAACTGCAAAAGTGAATTTTTTCCCATCAGCGGTATGCTCTATACCCTCGGCTTTTATTCTTTTTCGGATGTTTCAGTTTCGGCTATCACTTCAGTTGCAACCTCTTTGGCGGTATCTTCCGCATCCTTCCGACCGGCATGGCTCTTGCGGTGAGCAACCTTCGGCAGTCCAAGTAAAGAATCACCCTCAGACCATCGTTCTTCGTCTTTGAGCTTGTCAATACGTTCAGCACGTGTCAGAACGTTTCGATGTCTCATCAAGGCATTTTTGATTTTTAATGAAGGATCAATCGACATACAATACTTCTCCTAAAACTAATTTACTTTCTTGCCGTACGCATCTGAGAAATAATGCGTTGCAAAAGAGTCATAACCTGCCGGTGCCTTATATTTCTTTCCGACCTCAATTATTTTCTGTATTGCTTTATATCCGTCCGTCCCGGGCGTTGCCGGGTTATCGTATCTTTCTTTCGTCTGTAAAAAGTAGCGGCCCATTTCGGTCACAATTTCGGTTTCAATCCCGTACTCGGAAAAATGCTGCTGCACGGGAGCTAAATCGGGCAGCGAATCATATTGGACCAGAACAATCACATTGTTGCCCATCGGCTTAACGGGCTCTGCAACTTCGGTTCTCGCCGTCATATTCGCCATATTCTCAGAATTCTCAGGCTGCGGATAAGGCGGCATAACATCTACAATCGCCTGCTCTAATGGCGTTTGGTCATCCATTTCCTGCGCCGCAGCATCCTGCTGGTCTGTTTCATGCTGTCCGGCCGGATAAGAATTCTGACCGAACCTGTACGCGGCTAAAATTACAAAAATAAAGACCAGAAGCAACACAACCGCCACCTGGTACGGCATCGAGAACTCGAACCTGCCGGCATTAAACTGGACAATGCTCGGCTTTTTCCACCATTTTGCCGCGGTTTTCGGAGCTCCGGCAGAACCCTTCTGTCTGGCTGAGGGAGCTTCTTTATCAGGTTTCCTGGGCCTTAAATGCTCAACGATTGTGCCCTGATCGGGCTTAACGCGAGCCTTGCTCATAACCTCATAAAGCGCCTTTTTGCCTCGGTTCCGTGTCATAGTGGAATCCGTTCAACTTCCAATATTTCCGTTAAATTACCATTTTATCGCTATGATTTCAAAGAACAAGTTAATACCGCATAAAAGATTGCCTAATTTTTACAATATTTCTGCCCGCATTTCAATAAGAAACTTCGAATTGGGGAAAAAAGTCGGGCCGCAGGCACCCTGCCCACAGCCCGTTTGTCTAAGGACTGTATCGAAAGCAGATATCAATAAGCACATTCCGAGTAGCTTAATTAGCCAGGGCCACAGTTTGCTATGGGCTCAGTACCCGGTTGTAGATACGAACATCGTCAATCAGGCCGGAGAAGTAAGTTCCAGTTTGCGTCATTTTTCCAGCACCAATATTTAAGCCGTTTTCTGAGCTTTCCAGACCATCTTGTATGTCTTCCGCTACTGCGACTCCATCAACATAGAGTGTTCTATACGAGCCATGCCAGACAAGACCTATGTAGTGCCATTGCCCATCGGTGATTACTATTTTGGAAAGCAAAGGACCTGCAAGCTGATCGGAACTGTTCAGTTCTGTCATTAATCTACCCTCGGCATCAAGTCCGAGCCAGTCGGATGTAAGCTGTTGTGACAAAATAACCTGTCCCGGCGCACCACCCTTGATCCATGCGAAAATACTGAAGGGCCCGTCTGCCGGATTCAAGGCAAAACCGGTTATAGCATAGCCACTGGCACCATCTAACTGAAGCGCACCATCTACTTGTCCACCACTGGGTTGCCATATAGCGCCACCAAGAACAACGGCATCATTGCCCCCGACACTGTCACCAGCAAACATGCCCTCTGTTTCGTCTAATGCCCAGTGCGCTACCAGTGTAGATTCGGGTATGTCCTTAAATAGATATTCAGCAAGAACTACAATATCATGGACATCTACTATTCCGTCTCCGAAAGGTGTAGGGCCAATATCACACAAGGGGAAATCTTCTCCCCAGTGATCAACCATGAAGCACATGTCTTTACTGTCAACAATTCCATCGATATTGAAGTCAACGACTGGCTCTATTGATACCTGCAACAGATCCACATCACCGAATCCACCGGGGCGTTCTGAGCAAAAGTATAGAGTCGATCCGTCAGACGAGATGTCCGGCGTAGCTTCAAAACCGCTTCTGTTGATCGTTGGTCCAAGATTGACCAGTGGCTCCCATTCAGCATCTTGTTTTTTCCGTCTCGTCATCCAGATATCTGAAAAGCCAAATCCGCCGGAGAGGTCGGAGTTTAGAAACAGTACCAAACCATCAGATGAGATGTTAGGGCTAGCATCAATCCCTGGACTGTTGACGTTCGACCCCAGATTCACTGGGATGTCCCAGGGATCGGAGATTGTTGGTCGTGTCGTTACATATATGTCCCACATACCATACCCACCAGGCCGGAAGTTTTGAAAATCGGAAAAGTATAAAGACAAGCCGTCGCTTGAGATACTCGGGTTTCCCTCTGAGTATTTTGAGTTCACCGTTGATCCAAGATTCACCGGGTCATTCCAGGGACTGTCTTTTGTTTGCCGAGTTGTAACCCATAGGTCAAAAGCGCCTGATCCACCCTCTCGGGTAGAGGAGAAGTAGAGCGACAGGCTATCGGCAGAGAGTCTCGGGTGCTCATCATTAGCGGAACTGTTGACCACTGGCCCAAGATTCATCGGGACGCCCCAGGGATCGTCTTTTGTAGACCGGATCGTCACCCATAGGTCTCCACCGCCGTAACCGCCGGGACGTAATGGTGAGCCACCATGGTCGGCGAAGTAAAGCTCCAGGCCGTCGGTCGAGATGCTTGGTGCGTTCTCACATGCTGTCGAGTTGACCGTTGACCCAAGATTCGTGGGAGTACCGAAGATGAAATCTGCTTTGGCATTCCCACCTATATTGATTAAAAGAGTTAACACTATTAGCAGATACACTTTTTTACTTGTTTTACTACTCATTTTTAGTCTCCTTCAATTTGTTGGTTTCTATTTACTTTTTTACGTCACTTTTTGGACTTATTAGCCCTGCTCCTATTAATAAGCGGAAAAATAAGGAGAAGCGGACAATCCAATTGAATTTTTTTTAGAATATTGGTACAATATATATAAAGTTTTTGGCTATAGGAGATTAGAAATCATTGAGAGATGGTATCGCTGACAAGACCCGCGAATTGGTCGCCCTGGCCAAGGATGGTGACGAATCCGCCATAAGCCAACTGTGGACGGTATATGGAGCAAGGATTCATTGGATAATGCGGCTGCGCATAGGCAGGGAGCTTCGTTCCAAGCTGGAGTCGGTAGATCTAACCCAGGAAGCCCTGCTTTCGGCCTTAAGGGATTTGGAAAATTTCACATATAAAAACGAGGGGGACTTTCTGCGGTGGATATCGACAATAGCTGAAAACAGGCTGCGCGACAATTTGGACAAAATGCACGCGGAAAAACGCGATATTCGCAAAGAAATCCGACTCGGAAAGCCAGACGCAAATACGGTAAGCAAATCAGCCGTGTCTTTCACTCCCATAGAGGTTACGACACCGAGCGTTATTATGTCCCGAAAGGAAGAGCTGGAGAAGCTCGAAAAAGCAATAGATAAACTCAGGCCTGAGTATAAAGAAGTAATCGTTCTGTCTAAAATCGAGGGTCTTTCATACAAAGAAATAGCGGACAGACTGGACAGGAGCAGCGAGGCGGTACGAAAGCTGATCTCGCGCGCGATGGCGGCACTGACTACCGTATTCGATGGTGACTGATGACCGAAGCCTCTCATGACAACCAGAAGACTTTACTTGAAGACGCCGTGGAACAGTTTGTAGATGCGCAGTTGCAGGGTGAAGAACCTGCCATCGATGAATTTGTCAGGAAATACCCCGGATTCGAGAATCAGGTCAAAAAAAGAATCCAAAATCTGCGAAAGATCGATACTTTATTTGCTTCTCTCGTAAAGACCGATGCGAGTGACTTCGAAGGCACTGCGGATGAGCATGACCTCGTCGGGAAGCAAATTGGCAGTTTCGAGATAGTAAAGATAATCGGGCGCGGTGGAATGGGAGTTGTCTATTTGGCCCGTGACACCAAGCTCAAGCGTTCCGTTGCCGTCAAGAGTATCCCGGCCACCCTCGCCGGCAGCTCGACCACCCGTACGCGTTTCAGACGCGAGGCCGAACTGCTGGCGTCATTGAATCATCCGAATATCGCCGTCATCCACGATATTATCGAACAGGATGACCGTTCCGGCCATCTGGTCCTTGAATATATCGATGGTGAAACTCTCACCGAACGTATTGTACGTGAACCGCTTAGTGTTAATGAGGCCCTTTCAATCGGGAAACAAATCGCCGAGGCCGTATCGGCGGCTCACAAAAAAGGCATCGTCCATCGGGACCTCAAACCCGGCAATATCAAAATCACCCCTGAAGGCAGGATCAAGGTGCTCGATTTCGGCCTGGCGAAGGCCTCTGTCAGCCAAGCTAAAAGCGACGAAATAACCGAAACACATCCCGGCCGGGTAATCGGCACTCCGGCTTACATGAGCCCGGAGCAGGCCCGCGGCAATGAAACAGACCATCGAACGGACATCTGGTCATTCGGCTGCATAATGTACCAGATGCTGACCAGCCGGCTGCCGTTCGAGGGCGATACGGCCACAGACACGCTGGCACGCATTATCGAACGCGAGCCCGACTGGAATGCCCTGCCGAAGCAAATCCCCTCAAACATACGCACCCTGCTGAAACGCTGTTTGGATAAAGATCCCGACAGGAGACTCGGGGACATCTCGGATGCGGCTTTCGAAATCTCAACAACTCTGAGTACGCAGCCAATACCCCTTCCTGTGAGGCTGCGAAGAATGTCGATTATTATTTTTGCGACTATCGCTGTTACACTAACCGGTGTTGCCACGTGGTTTGCTATGACTTCTTCAAAAGAAATTAGCCTGCTGGTTCTGCCGTTTGAAAATCCGGGATCTGCAGAAGATGTGGATTTAGCAAACGGCATAATGGATGAGATTAAAGCTCGTTTAGCAGGTATTCGTGGATTGCGCGTATATAAGAGCAGAGAAAAAGGCGCAAAGAGTATGGCCATGGAATTAGGTCTTGACTATATTCTGGAGGGAACGCTCCTGCGTGAGGAGCAATCCGATCCGAACAGCCCGGCCAGAATAAACCCCCAGCTTATCAGAGCTTCTGATGAGTCGCTGGTTTGGGAGCAGCCGTATATTCATGTCGGAGATGTCTTTCAGACATCGTCCGACCTGGCTTTGAAAGTGTTAGAGGTACTGGATATCACCCTGCTGGAACAGCAGCGCCGGATTCTGGAATTTGAACCGACGATAAAACTGGCCTATCTGTATTATGTACGGGGAAATGAATATTCATCACGACCCTATCAGACCAAGGAAAACCTGGTAATAGCGATTGAGATGTATGAAAGAGCGGTTGGATTGGATGATAATTTCGCGCTGGCCCACGCCAGGCTTTCAGAGGTGTATTGCGGGATGTATAAGTTCCATGGCCGTAGTGAAGAAGATCTTGCAAAAGCTTGGGAAGCGTCAGAAAAAGCTTTAACACTTGATCCTGACCTGCCCGAGGCGCATTGGGCTCGTGGTGTTTACTACTATTGGGGCCCTCCGAATTATGACCGCGCCTTGGAGGAATTCGACATCGCTCTGAAAAGCCAGCCGGACAACAGCCAAGTATTGAGGTTTATTGGATTTGTTAAAAGGCAGCAGGGAAAATACGAAGAGGCATTGGTTTACCTCAGGGAAGCTTCCGAGCATGATCCGCTATCCAGCAGTCTGGCTATGGCGATTGGGAACACTCTTCGGGACATGCGTAGATACGCAGACGCAAACGATTGTTATGATCGGGCCATCTCGCTGGCTCCCGATCAAGAACACCCACATTACCTTAAAGCTGCTTTGTTTCTTCTCTGGAAGGGCAGCACTGAGGAGGCGCGAAAAGCTCTAAAGAGTGCATCTAAATACATCAATATTGCTGATAATGAACATATTGTTAATCTGCAGTTCAGGCTCGATGTTTTAGACGGAAACTATCCGGAAGCTTTGGCCCGGCTACCTATAAAATCACCCTCGAGGGATGACCTGAATTACCCCGATGCTTTGAGATATGCGCACGTCTATGGATTGATGGGCGATCAGAAATCAGAGGAGAAATTCTTTAAGGATCTTCGAAGCATCCTGGAATCCAGACTGGAAGAGAGGCCGAATAGTTGTGAATTCCATTTAAGGCTCGGTATCACGTATGCCGCCCTCGGCTTTAAAGATAAAGCCATCGAGGAGGGAATACACGGTATGAAGTTAACTCCAACCACCAAGCTTAGTGCGAGCCATTTCAATGGAACTAAGGATCTTGCCACTATATATATGATGGTAGGTGATTATGATACTGCCATCGATAAGATCGAATATCTGCTGACAATACCGGGAGAATTATCGATTCCTCTACTAAGAATCGATCCGGTCTGGGATCCATTACGCGACCACCCGCGTTTCAAGGAGCTCGTAGAGGCAGGTAAATAGTGCGGTATGGTTGGTGTTTCGATTTCGGACAAATAAGGCTGCGAATACGGAACAGGTAGTGGAAAAACCGGCCGGAGGTTATTGGCTAATAGTCCTTGAACTTTCTCATCCATTGGGGCCAGTTGTCCGGCTGAACTCCGCCGACTTTGGTCCAGTAGCCGCCTGTATTGTACTGGCGATGCCATTTTAGCGTCCATAATTCCTTAATACCGACCTTTCGGATAGACCAGTCGAGGAACGCATGATTAACAAATGCATCGTGCCGGTCGATACAGAAATGCATCATTTCGTAGCCGGCGCCCAACCACTGGCCGTCGAACTGAGAAGGAATTATCTTGTTCGACTGAGCATTGCCGTCCTGGTAGAAAGGCCCGCCTCCTCTCCACATGCTGTCGCCAAAAATCGGAATCTTGTTTCCGCCTTTAACATCCGCGGTCTTCCAATTCCATTTAACCGGGCGGTTTTGAATTTCACTCTGCCCCGACCGAGAATTATAAATCCAGCAGTTTGCGCCATAACTTCCCTCTTCCTGCCGGTTGCCCTCTCCGCCTGTTCCCATGATATAGGTTCTCCTTGGACCGCCATAGTTATCCATACTATCCAGCCGTTTCTTTGCCATCGGGCATAGGAGAATACCGGATTTTGTCCGGTAGTAAGTCCGCAACGCCACTATCCAATTGCCGCGAGGCCACCCGACCGGACCGTCTTCCCGGCAGAAAAATCCATCGTTATCCTGGCAATACATCGCCCATATCTGGCTCCATTGGTGCAGGTTCGCCTGGCACGCGGATGTTCTTGCCTGTTTCTTTACCCGCTGCAGAGCCGGCATCAATATCCCCATCAATAACGCGATAATAGCAATGACGACCAGCAACTCGATTAAAGTAAAGCCGCACAGATATCTTTTTCTTCCAGAAGTGTGCATTTAACTTCCTCCGTCTATTGAAATTCTATGACTAAGTTGTGGGATGCGCACATTAAGCTTTCTGTTCCCCAAAATTCAACTTATATTTATATATTATACACTAAATCGGCTTTTTCTACAATCCCCAAAACAAAAAAATTGAAATATTCAGCAGATTATCGGAGATTCCTGTTTCCTGCTCTTGTGTTGTGCTAATGAAAAAGTCGATTAATAAGCGCTCAGCATGGTATAGATTTTCCTTGACGTTCGGCGGCTGATTTGCTACAAACGAAATGACGATATAAGCGCAGAAGGGCATTTTGCCGAGTTTGGATTGAGGGGAGGGTAAGATTCATAGCGTAATTTTTTTGAAGGAGGATCGATTACGTCTAACAAGCTGCTTTTCCTGGTCTCATTTATTATTGTGTACTCTTTGGGAAGAATCATTGTCGGTTGTACCGGCGCGTAGGGCGCGTAGATAGAGAATAATTTTTCAAACTTATTGATGAGGAGAATTGTCATGTGTAAAAAGTTGATTCATTTAGTTTCTTTTGTTTTGATGGTCTCGCAGGCCTGCAACGCCATTGAGGTTGCCAGGTGGGACTTTGAAGAAACCAGCGGGACCACGGCAACGGATCAAAGCGGTCTGTACGTTGCCACGTTGGGAGGAAGCGACACTCTTGACGTTAACGGAAGATTCGGATCCGGTATTGACTTTGGCGGGGATGACGGTGCGGTTGTCGACGCTGCCGGCAGTGAAGCCTTTAGATTCACCGAAGATTTTACGATTGCGCTCTGGGTCAAATCGGATGTGGAATTTGCTGCTCACACTCGATTTATTGACATCTCGGCTACAACCGGAGGTCTTCAGGACAGTTATCGTCTGTTTACGCATAGTGGTGACAATACGGACAACTTCAAGTTTATGTCCAGACAGGATGGTTCAAATACCCAAAATATCCACACCAGGGATATGCCCGCGGGAACCTGGATAATGCTTGTTTTACGTCACGATCTCGACGGCGATGTCACCATGAACGTTCTCCAGGATGGTGACAGCGTGGATACCGCCTTTGTGGCAGCCAACAGCGAAAGCTGGCCGACTGCGGGCCCTATTGTTCATGCTGAAGGTGAATTGAAGTTGGGTCGGAAGGTTGAAGGAGGCAGAAAATTTGATGGTCAGATGGACGCTCTTGCTTTCTATGACGAGGTGCTGACCGATGACCAGGTCGCCAGGATCTTCCACACCTCTGGTTCTCTCGAGTATCCACTTGCCTCTGTGCCTGATCCGGCTGATGGGGCCATTCTCGAAGCAACCTGGGTTAATCTCGCCTGGCGAACCGGAGACTACGCCGTCTCTCACGATCTTTATTTCGGAACCGGCCTCGATGACGTCAACGACGGCGCCGAAGGGGCCTTCGTAGGCAATCTGGCCGAAACGAGTGGTATCCTGGGACTTCCCGGATTCCATTATCCTGACGGCCTTGTGCCGGGCACAACTTATTACTGGCGGGTCGACGAGGTCAATGATGCCGATCCCAACAGCCCATGGAAAGGCCCGGTCTGGAGTTTCTCCATTCCTCCGAAAAACGCCTACAATCTCGATCCGGTCGACGGTGCCAGGTTTGTAGACCCGAATGTGGGGCTTGCCTGGACTGGAGGTTTTGGGGCGAAACTGCATCACATCTACTTCGGCGATAATTTCGACGACGTCAATGACGGCACGGGTGATACGTACAAAGGCGCTTTAGCGGATCCTGCATACACTCCCGGTACGCTTGAATTGGATAAAACTTATTACTGGCGTATCGATGAGTTCGACGGCGCCGGTATGAACAAAGGCAGTGTCCAGAATTTCCAAACGTTTCCCGAGGTCCAGATCGCGATCACCGACCCTAATCTTGTCGGATGGTGGAAGCTCGATGAGGGTTTGGGAAGTGTGGCTGTCGTCGACTCGTCCGGATACGGCCGCCATGGAAACGTAATTGGTGACTCGCAGTGGATAGACGGCTATGACGGCGATGCCCTGGCATTTGACGGAGTCGGCTATATACAGATGAAGGACTACAAAGGTGTTCTCGGCATGCATGCTTTCAGCGTAAGTATCTGGCTCAAAACATCGACCATAGCAATCCAGGAACTTATATGGTGGGGCACTCAGAGCGGCGGTCAAAGAGTGGAATTCCGGATCCATTCTAACGGACATATCAGGATGGGCAACGGCAGCGGCCAGGTCGAGGGTCTCACCGATGTGACGGACGGTCAGTGGCATCACGTGACGGTGACGGTGGCAGAGAATGCCACGAACTCGTCTTCCCATATACGAATCTACATAGACGGCGAGGATGATACGCTGGAATCGACAGACGAGGATGCTTTCGACATAACCTCCGGTCTGGATCTAACTATAGGCTGGCGCCCCTCACAGGGCGATAGAGCCATCCATGGCTCTATTGATGATGTCCGAATCTTTGATAAGGTGCTTACACAAACCGAGGTTGAGCAGATTATGCGAATAGATCTGCTGCTCGCCTGGAAACCAGGCCCGGCAAACGGATCGACGCCGGACATTGAGAATGCGACACCTCTTATCTGGTCGCCGGGAGACATGGCTTCGCAGCACGATATCTATTTTGGTACGGATAAAGATGCCGTTAAGGAGGCCGATACATCAACGGCGGATATATATCGAGCTCGTCAGAGTGGAACCAGTTATATGCCACCAGAAGGTGTCGAATGGGGCGGCGGGCCTTACTACTGGCGGATCGATGAGAATAACACAGATGGTACTGTCACCAAAGGCAGGGTGTGGAGTTTTTCTGTTACCGACTTCATTCTCATTGACGATTTTGAGGCCTACGATGCCAATGACAACCAGATATGGTACGCCTGGCACGATGGGCTTGGCTACGGCGCGCCCGGCGTCGATCCGTACTTTGCCGGCAACGGTACCGGCGCAGCGGTAGGCGATGAGACTACAGCCTCCTACACAGAGGAAACGATAGTTAACGGGGGTG
>DQCG01000487.1 GCA_003533825.1 Phycisphaerales bacterium | reverse complement strand
TCTTTATGATCTATATTCATCAGGACTCTCCCATTTGACTTTACAGCCTATGCTCCTGTAAGGTACACGTTCTATTATACTCAGATACTGCCTCAAATTGCAATAGTTCAGGCCATCATTTTTGGCTTATTCCCCCATCATAATCCGTTAATCAGTTATACATTCGGCATTTCACTACTTTTTACGTATCTCTACTAACTTACCAATTATTGACCAGCCCTACTTTGATCCCGCATAGACCCTCTGGTTGCGCCCACCACTGAGTATTTATACGCTCAGGACAGCCGGGATGTGGCATCACTGTGTGCCTGAATCGGGCAATTGGCACGATGGGACTTTCACCCGCTGGATTGCGGCCTTGTCGGCCGTTCCAAATCCCTGTTGCCACAAAAATTTTCTTTGAGGCGTCCAAGTTACGATATTTTCGCCACTCTTCTTAGCTTATCGCCAAAGCTGGTCCGATTGCAAGGAAAGCTATTATACCCGCAACATGCCTGGCTTGGGAACCGGCCGGATAGATCCATCCCACTCAGCAATGTCTGGAGGCGACAATTGTAGATCGGAGTTTAGAATCTCATCCCACGTGACGTGTTTGCCTGTGTACGCTGACTCGCGCCCCATAATAGCTGTTAAGGTCGATTCACACAAAAAGCGAGTGTCATTCAGAATCTCGCCGCGTCGGAGTGCCGCGATAAAATCAATATGTTCCTGGCGATGGCTCTCGTGCTGTTCCGGGTGTTCGCGGAAGATCTTGGCATTTTCGCCCGTAATCTGGGTTTTGCGGCCAACCATCGCGCCACGGCCTTTCGTTCCGATGATCTCCTCTCCAATCTTCGTGTCTGTCCCCTTGATCTGGCGGCACATGCTGGTCATGCGAATGCCGTTTTCGTATTCGAACTCGACTGTAAAGTGATCGTAGATATTGCCACCGCGGTCTGTATGATACTGTCGCCCACCCATCCCATAGGCCTTGACTGGATGAGCCCGCATGATCCAGTTGCAGAGGTCAAGGTTGTGGACGTGCTGCTCGACGATGTGGTCGCCGCAGAGCCAGTCGACATGGAACCAGTTGTGGAAATGGTACTCGGGAAGTGTCATCCCGTCTTCGCGCTCGCGATACCAGATGTTGCCTGTGTTAAAGTAGGCATAGAGGGACATGACATCGCCGAGTTCACCACTATGAATGGCTTTGACAAGGTCGGCGTAGTGAAATACGTGACGGCTGTTAAAGCCGGACAGCAAGCCGATCCCCTTTCGTTTCATCTCTTTCTCGATGGCGAGTATTCGACGGACACCCGGTGAATCGGTAGCGCATGGTTTCTCCGCGAAGATATGCACACCTTTCTTGACTGCGTATTCAATATGCTCCGGCCGAAAACCTGGGGGAGTGCAAAGAAGGACGTAGTCAATGCCAGAGTCGATCACTTCCTTGTAAGCATCCAAACCGGCGAAGCAACGGTCAGGTTTCACTTTGATGCTGGTTTGAAGCGCTTTGTTGTTATCTTTGAGCCTCGACAACCGAGCGAGGCTTCTCTCGACCTTGGCCCTGAAGATGTCGCCCATCGCCACCAGTTCAATATTTGGGCCGGCCATCAAAGCGTCTAAGGCGGCTCCAGTGCCGCGGCCCCCGCAACCTACAAGACCCACGCGAATTCGGTCGTTGTTTGCCCCGTATGCTTGCGTGGCAATGGAGAGTCCTGCCAAGGCGGTGACTTGGGTGCTGGTCTTGAGAAAACGACGACGAGTCATTGTTTCTTTGTCCAGTTTCATATTTAGGTTCCTTTCTATTAAGCTGACTTTTGCTATTTGTTTGAGAATACCTGATGAGGGATCTCTTTTCGGGCGGTACGAACATGGACTCGCTGAGACCACCTTAAGAGGTATTTTCATAACAGTAATTGTAGTAAGATTTCTGTGAGATGGCAAGAATGGTGGTGTTTATAGCGTGCAAAAGCTAATCCAAGATAGGATATCCGACAATCCTTCGCCGATTATTTGGGGTGAAAGGAATTGAACGCCCAATATAGTCAAATAACTAACAGCTTGAATTGTCAGTTCTTAGTTTTGGCGTCGGTCATTGAATCCGTGGGTCCCTGACAGGGCCAGCGCATCAGAGATTTAATCCGTTGTCCACATACACGTAACACTTAGGACATTTCAGAGATCGCTCATATGCAAGAGCACCACGTCTCTTAACAAAATTCCTCATAAAGTTAACAGAAATACCTCCATAGGTGAAGTTGAACTCCCCACAAGCATGAAGATCGGTAGGCGTGCTAATTTGTCAAGCAGGAACTCACGGCGGAGTGAGGCAAAGAGAATACAGACACTATATCGATATGATCCCACGGACGTCAGCGTAAGGCGCCAGTCTTCGGTTCATGTTTGTTCCACCCTTTATTTTCGGCTGAGCAGGTTTTATTGGATCGACTTTGCCCGTTTCTGCAATGCTTTCATGTTGGGCCGTTCCATTTTCCCCCTCACTTTCTTGTGAAGGGGAGGAATAAAACTATTATTCTCAGATTTATAGAAAGAATTTAACACTATCCACGACTACTATCGTAAGACGCTGATTAATTAAAGGATCGAATCATTGCAGATTGTTGTGGAATTAGCCAAATTGTCGGTTTGTTTGGGGAAACGTGAGATTCTCACGGATCTTAACGTGGAGCTTTCCGGACGCACTATTGGCTTGCTGGGGCCTAATGGTGCCGGCAAGTCAACCCTGATCCTGACTCTGCTTGGTTTTCACCCGGTTACAAGGGGAACGGCCCGGGTGCTGGGGTACGATATTCGACGCCATATAAAGCAGGTCAGCACCCTGGTCGGTTACATGCCCGAAAATGACTCCTTTATCGCCGACATGACAGCAGTATCGTTCGTACGCATGATGGGTGAACTGTCGGGTTTGCCGGCAGAGTCGGCACTGGAACGGGCGCATGAGGTATTGTTTTACGTGGGTCTCGGCGAAGCACGCTACCGCAAGCTGGGTACGTATTCAGTGGGTATGAAGCAAATGGTGAAACTGGCCCAGGCCATTGTACATGGACCGCGCCTGCTCATCCTTGACGAGCCGACCAATGGGCTCGATCCCAGCGCACGCCGACGTATGCTCCGTTTGATCCGTGACATCAGAGATTCGAGCCAAATGCATGTCCTGCTGTGCTCCCATTTGCTGCGCGACGTGGAAGAGACCTGTGAAGAGGTGCTCATCCTCAAGCAGGGACGTATTGTTCATTATGCGAACCTCGCTCGGGAACGTAGCGTCAATCAACGTTTCGTAGAAATCGAGACCTCCGACGATCATGCCGGTCTGGCTGAGGCCTTGACCGAAATCGGCTGTACATGTACGACCCACGGCAGTAGACGTCTTAAGATGGTGTTACCGGAGGATTTTGATTTACGTGAGATCTATCGTGTGGCAGCCAAACGAGACCTGCCGTTACGACGTTTGAACTACCGGCGGGATACACTCGAAGACATCTTTCTTACGGCGATGGAGGCCTGACGTGGCGGTCTATAAACAAACCTATAAAGACTACAGTGGCACACGAACAACGCCGTGGTTCCGCTTTCTAATCTTGTCACGCTATAGTTATGCGCGTCTGTTTCAATCCAAGTTCCTGGTCCTCTTTCTGGCGGCGTGCATGTTTTATCCCTTGGGTTGTGCTGTCTTTATCTACCTCAGCCACAACATCCCACTGCTGACTGCCCTGCGTCTACGATCCGGGGCCATGCCACCGATCGATGGTCAGTTCTTTAACGTCTATTGTGTAGTCCAGGGGTCCCTGGCCTTCCTGCTGACCACTTTGGTAGGACCGAGCCTGGTTGCCCCAGACCTTGCCAATGGGGCAATGTCTCTCTATCTCAGCCGTCCCTTTTCCCGCACCCAGTACGTGGCCGGCAAAATGATGATCCTGCTCCTGCTGCTGTCCCTGATCACATGGATTCCCGGAATAGTGCTATACCTGATTCAGGCCGGCTGCGCAGGATGGGATTGGACGCGGGGAAATGCCTGGCTGGCCGGCTCGATTGTGCTTGGACTTTGGATCTGGATAGTTGTTCTCTCGCTCATCGCCCTGGCACTCTCGGCTTGGGTTAAATGGAAAATCGCAGCCGGGGCTCTTATTCTGGGCGTCTTCTTTGCCGGAGCCGGCTTTGGTGCTGTCATCAAAAATGTGACACGCACGCATTACGGCGCCTTTATTGACCTGATGCAGGTGGTCCATACCATCTGGTCGGACCTCTTCAGGAGCGGCTCGCGCGCCGATCTATCGGTTACCGAGGCCTGGGTGGTCTTGGGCGTAACCTGTGCCCTTTGTCTGTGGCTACTCGCCAAACGAATCCGAGCCTTTGAGGTGGTCAAATGAAAAACGATCTGATTACCTTGGATAATGTGTCCCGGTTTTACGGCGAAGTCCTGGGTGTTAATCGGGTGACGCTTTCCCTGCCACCAGGAATTACAAGCCTGGTCGGTCCCAACGGTGCAGGCAAAACCACCCTTATGAATCTTATGGCCGGTCTCACTCATCCCACACGGGGCCGAATCCGCGTGCTGGGGCTATCCCCCACTCAATCCCACAGGCTCTTTGGTTTAGTAGGCTACGCCACCCAGTTCGATGCCTTTCCCAAAGGGCTCAGCGGATTTCAATTCATCTATTCCTTCCTCCGACTGTTCGGATATTCGAATGCAGAGTGTAAACGACTCGCCAACCAGGTCATCGAACAAGTCGGTCTCAGTGACGCTGCCGGGCGCAAGGTCGCCGGCTACAGCAAGGGCATGCGACAGCGTATCCGCCTGGCCCAGGCACTGGCACACGATCCACGTGTACTTATTCTCGACGAACCCCTGAATGGCCTTGATCCACTGGTCCGAGCCGAGACAATCAACCTTTTTCGACGCTATGCGACCGAGGGTCGCCATGTGCTTGTATCCAGCCATGTGCTGCACGAGGTCGACATGATCTCTGATCAGGTTGTGCTCATGAGTGGGGGCTATGTGGTGGCCGAAGGACAGATTCAGGGTGTCAGGAGCGAGATTCAAGAGCGGCCCGTGAAGATCCTGATCCACTGTAAGCAACCCAGTATGCTGGCCTCCAAGGCCTTTGAGCATGACCATGTCGTGGAGGCCCAAATCCTCACTGAAGGCAGTGGCGTGCTCATCAAAACGCGTGATGCCGACCAGTTTTATCGATTGCTCAATCACCTCGCCCTCAACGGCATTGATATCGAGGGAGTAACCCCGGCCGACGACAATGTCGACTCTGTGTATGATTACCTCATCGGCGGCGAGGAGAAGGTGTCTCTATGATGAAGCTATGGTACAAACAGATCGTATCGGTCATACGCCTGGAAATGAAAAAGACCTTTTTTTCCAAACGGGGCTTATGGGTCTATTTACTTGCATTTGCACCGGTGGCCCTCTATATGGTCAACTCGGTACATATCACACGCCAGCGCCAGAACCTGGTCCAATTGGCAACCGAACATCCGGTATCCAGATCGGTGTTCAATGGCATCAAAACCGGACTCAGCCGCGACCAGGTCGTCGAGAAGCTCGGCGAACCCTATTGGCAGCGCACTCTATATCATGACAGAGAGAGTGAGAAAGAACGCAGCTTTGTCCTGTACAAGTACACCGATGGGAAGAATGACTTCACCTATCATTTCAAGGATGGCAAATTGACGCAGATCAAGCACAGGGACCCCGATACACTCCCCAAAAGCCAGCTCATCTTTGCTACCAGCTTCCAGTTCTATTTCCTGCGTCTGGCCATCTTCTTTGGCTGCGTAGGTATCTTTGTTAACCTGTTCCGCGGAGAGATGCTTGATAAGAGCCTCCATTTCTACATGCTTACACCCATGCGGCGTGAGGTCTTGCTGGCTGGCAAGTATTTCGCGGGACTCCTGGCTACGGTAGTCATCTTCACTTCCAGCACAGCCCTGCAATGGTGGGCCATGCTCTGGCAGTTCGAACGGGGCGTTATTGTCGACTTCCTGGCCGGCCCAGGGTGGACTCAGTTCGGAGCCTACTTAAGTGTCACAGCCCTGGCGTGCGTAGGGTACGGCAGCATTTTCCTGGCCGTGGGCCTGCTCTTCCGCAATCCCATTATACCCACGGTCGCGGTCTTACTATGGGAAAGTGCCAATCCGTTCCTGCCTCCTCTTCTGAAGAAAACCAGTATGATCTACTATCTGCAATCCCTTTGCCCTGTGACCGCCTCCCCAGACAAAAACATGCCGCCCGTCATCAACCTCTTGATTTCACCCACCGGGCCGGCTTCCACACTAACCGCCGTTACATGCATTGTGCTTTTGACACTCCTCGTACTCGTGCTCGCAAGCCGCCAAGCTCGAAAACTCGAAATCAACTATAGTACGGATTAATGTCCAAGAGCAATACCTGGACATACTTGCTTTGCCTGAGGGCAGGAATAATCTTCTCTTTAATGCTATATAGAAATCCACATGTTTCGCACATGGTCAGAGCCTGGCGGCGGCGTCCTTTGGTGCAAAACATTACGTTTGGCTGGCTTAGCCTCATGGTATGGTGTTCATGTCTATTGGCGGCTAGCACCACGTGACATTTGGTCTAACCTTTTACAAAATAGACGTTTACATCCTTGGGCTCCTCGCCCGCCACTTTACCCACTTTCTGCTATAATCTTCGAGCATTGATTGTGTTTGTGGTTTAATTTGGATTTGCCATTAAAATTGTAGGGGAGGACTCTTTTCAGGTGTTCCCCCTTCCAATATCATGAAAGGGCGATAAAATGAGAATACTGATTCTTGAGATAAGTGGCTCAAAAGGGTTTTGCATGCAGCAAACACTGGAAAAGTTGGGGCATGATGATTTGTTGCATGCGATATCAAAGAAGTCGAAAAGATACATAAAGACAATGAAATAGACTGTATAATAAGCTGCACTAACATGTATCTCCACGGTTTGAAAGATGATGAAGAAAAGAAGCAAGCGTATTATGGCCTGCTTGTGGGGCTTGTCTTGCTCCAGAACTATGTATTCATGGACAATCCGGCTATGATAATGCGGACCATAATGTTAACCAAATACCTGAGTATGGATGTTGTGGCCGAGGCCCTCAAACAGGATAGTCTTGAAAAACTTACAATAATTCCAAAGCCTTTCCCATTTAACGAAGGCTCCCTTATAAAGTGTGGCCTGTTGGCGCAAGTGAAAAGGATTTCTAAATTGCAGGAACCAGCAATGAGATGCCGGTGAAGTGATTAGTTCTGATAACAACTCGTCATATCTTAAAAATGAAAGGGGGTGTATCCTATGCCTGGAAATCCGGAAACCCAGAAAGAAATGTTAAAACGGCTGCGGGAGCGGGGGATTCCAGGATATAAAATAGAAGGAGTCCTCGGTTCCGGCGCAATGGCGACAGTATTCAGGGGCAGGCAGACTAGCCTTAACAGGATTGTTGCAATAAAGGTCTTGAGTAGCAGATTGGCTAAAAACGAAAATTATGTCAGACGCTTTCATACTGAAGGACGGTCGGCAGCCAAGCTGAATCACCATAATATCGTAAGCGCAATCGATGTTGGAAAAGCGGGTGAATACCATTATTTTGTGATGGAGTATGTCGAAGGTGACACAATCGATGCTGCCCTGAAGCAAGGAAAGGTATTTGAAGAAAAAGAGGCACTCAATATCATTATTCAGGTTGCAAGGGCCCTTAAGCATGCCCACGAAAACTGGATCATCCACCGTGATATCAAGCCTAAGAACATAATGATTACCAATGAGGGCGTGGTTAAGCTAACTGACATGGGCCTTGCGCGGGAGCTTACCGACATTGCTGCCATAGAAGCTGAGAAGGGCCAGGCTTGGGGAACCCCTTATTATATAGCGCCCGAACAGATAAGGGGCAAAATGGATGTTGATGGAAGGGCTGACATATACAGCCTCGGGGCAACCCTTTACCATATGGTGACAGGCGGAGTCCCATTCTATCATGAAGACAAAAGAAATATAATGAATATGCATCTACATACAAGTCTTACCCCTCCAGACCATTTAAACAAAAAGCTGTCAATAGGAATTAGCGAGATGATCGAGATAATGATGAAGAAAAACCCAGAAGACCGCTACCAAAACATCAAGATTCTTATTGAAGACATAGAAAGCATCTTGAAAGGGAACCCACCTATCAGGGCCCATCAAAGTATTGATGTTGGCAGTTTCTCACCGCTGGCCAGCGGGGATTTTGTCCCGCCTGAAATGAGTGACTTGGAATATGAAATTATAATAAGGCGGCAAAGGATTGCGCTGATAGTATGCGTTGTGTCATTGGTATTGCTGATTCTCATATTGATAATCATCCTGATGTTGCGTCTGTGAACGAATTTTTCATGAAAAGAAAAATAGGCGCCCGCGGACGATAACGGGGCTGTTTTAGGGTTTCATATCACTCGGTCTTTGCTTCTTTTCGCGGTAGTTTTGCTCGCCATTGTCCGGCCTGTTCTGGCTTGTTCCAGGCTTCGTAGAGGTTTACTAACTTATCCAGCATATTGATTGTATGTGGGTGTTCTGGTCCAAACTGGTTCTCTCTGTGTTGATACTCTTCCAGGAGCAAGGGCTCCGCTTCACCATATCGAGCTTGCTCAATATAGAGGGATGCCAGCCCTACCATTTGGCGCAGCACTTTGTCATCCTGCATCCCCAAACGTTGTTGCGTCTCCAAAATCGCTTTGTAGAGTGGTTCGGCCTCCTCATAGAGTCCCTGTTTACTATAAACACTGGCCAAAAGTCCCATTGCCTCCAGCGTTTCTGGATGTTCATCACCCAGAGCTCGTTGCCTTAGTTCTAAGCATCTCCGTCCTAATGTTTCAGCTTCTTCATACCGATTCACATCAGGGTACACTTGTATAAGTCCGTTCATAACTTCCTGTGTAAAATTATGTTCCTCGCCCAATGTTTTAAGGCAAGTCTTGTACACACGTTCAAAGAGTGGTTCTGCCTCAGCGGGACGAGCCTGCCGTATGTAAGCCCAGGCCACTCCATTAAGAGCAGCAAGTGTCTCAGGGTGGTCCTCTCCAAACGTACGATGTCGCATCTCCCACACTTCAGAGAAGAGTGTCTCGGCCTCAGCGTGCCGGCGTTGATACCAGTACACGACGCCGAGGTGATACATGCTCGCCAGAGTTTCCGGATGCTCTCGGCCCAGCGACCTCTGTCTGCTCTCGACTACAGTGGTGCAAAGCTGTTCCGCCTCGTCGTATCGACCTTGCACCGTGCGGAGTTCGCTCAAGCTGGCTGTTGAGGCCAGCGTGTCGGGGTGTTCCGGGCCCAGTGCCGCACGACGAATTCTGTACGCGCTCTCGACATGGGGTTCCGCTTCCGGGCACTTGCCCAGGCTTAGGTACGTGCTACCTAACGTGTGGCGGATTGATGCCTCAACCAGAGGCTCATCGCTAAACTTGGCCTTGAGATTCTCCGAGGCCCCGTCGAGCACCTCGCTGAGGGTTATCTCCCAGCGTTTGGCCCGGGTAGGGTCAGCCGACATCAGGACCTCATTCGTCAGGAAACTGAGCACCCTGTTGGAGAGATCTGCCTGTTGGTCCGCCCTGATAGCAAAGACTGTAGAAACAATAACACCGGCAATAAGTACGACCAGCACCGTGGCGATACCGCCAACTAATACGCGGTTTCGGCGTACAAACTTCTTCATTTTATAGCCAACTCCGGGCGGTCCGGCGATTAACGGTTTACCGTTCAGGTAGTTTTCGATGTCATCGGCCAGTTCTGATGCCGAGCGATACCGATCTGAGCGTTCTTTACGCATCGCCTTGAGGGGAATCCATTCGAGTTCTTTGCGAAGATTTCTTGCCAGAGTTTGAATCTCCGTTCGCCTATTTTGTGCAATAGTCGTGGCTTTTTCGCCCAGTTTTGTGAGGCGGGTACTTGGTGTTTTGGGGTCGGTTTCGCGTATCATCTGCCGGATGTTTTCGATGCCGCCTGTACGAAATGTATCGGAATCGAACGGCAGAACGCCGGTCAACATCACATACAGGAGCACTCCCAGAGAATAAATATCCGAGCGCGTGTCGATGTCTTCGTTAGCCATATCGGCCTGCTCAGGACTCATATATTCCGGCGTGCCAAGAAGTTGGCTGTCTTCAGTAGCCAGCGTTCGTTCAGTTAAGGGCTGGGCAAGGGCCTTGGCGACTCCGAAGTCGATAATCTTTGGCACTGCTTTTTCATCCTGCATTGTAACCAGGATATTTGAAGGCTTGATATCCCGGTGGATAATCCCTTTTTGATGAGCGTGCTGCACGGCCTGACAGACCTGCTGGAATAATCGCAACCTCTCCTCAATCGTAAGCTTGTGGTGGTCACAATGCTCAGTTATGGATAAGCCTTTAACATGCTCCATCACGAAATAAGGTCGGCTGGCCTCGGTTGTTCCGGCGTCATGGACATGTGCAATATTCGGATGGTCAAGTAAAGCTAAAGCCTGACGCTCCGCCTCAAAGCGGGCGATCACACGTTTCGAATCCATGCCGGGCTTAATGACCTTTAGAGCCACTTGGCGCCGGATCGGTTGCTTCTGTTCGCCTAAATACACGATGCCCATCCCACCTTCACCCAGGACACTCAGCAGCTTGTAGCGTCCGATCTGGCCGCCGGGCCGCTCCAGGACGGCGCCCAGCGAGGCCGTCAGAGCAGACTCTTCCGCCTCCGAATCCTTCAACGCTTCAAAAACCAGTCGATCCAGCCGCTCCGGCTTCGCACCAAATATGGAAGTATCGTCTTTCATTTGTCTCACCGGAATATCGTTTATTAAACCTGTCTTACGATCTTAAAAAGGCTTTGATACACGGCACACAGCCGCGATGCCATGACTATATCCGTAAGAAAGCTCTAATCGGTGCGCCCTTTTTCCAGAAATTTGAAAATTTCTCTCAATTCTTCCTCTACGGCTTCACCGGTAAGGACCGTCTGGCGGACGTGCTTTTCCAAGATGCTCCGAAAAAGCCGCTTGACGGTCTTGAGCATGTTCGATGCCGTGGTTTCATCTGCAATGCCGTATTTTTGGCATATTTGACTGAACGAAGCCGCCTCACGGTCTTCCAGGGACGGCTCCAGCAGGCGATCCCGGAACACGTACCAATGCGTCTCCATGCCCCGCTGGATATATCTGTCCTTGACCTCCGCAAGGACACGCTCTAAAAGGTCGGCCTTCCAGACATAGTTGAAGCTCTGCTCGGCATCGAGCTGACCGACCATCTCCGGCAATGCCGGCTGATCGGTGATATCCAGTGGAACGAGTTTGTCCTTCGGGATGTTCTTTTGGGCGTTCGCTTTGCGGTGCACATCAATAAAATATTGGTTCAACGTATGCAAGAGAAGGGTGCGAAAACGGCCTTTTTCGCTGTCCGCCCGTTCAAGCAGATGGCGGTTAAGCACGACCTCGTGAAAGAATCCCTGCGTCAGGTCCTTGGCCTGCTCGTTATCGTAGCCTTTGCGTCGCAAATAGCAATATACCGGCTTCCAATACCGCTTTAGCAGCAATCCGATGAGGGCACGGTCCTGATCCGGCTGTTTTTTGGCCTCTTCAATGAGCGACCAGTGTGTGGTCAGAAAC
Source organism: Phycisphaerales bacterium (assembly GCA_003533825.1). GTDB lineage: Bacteria > Planctomycetota > Phycisphaerae > Sedimentisphaerales > Anaerobacaceae > JAFGPJ01. The sequence goes on along the minus strand of DQCG01000487.1, from coordinate 1,284 downwards.
GTATCCCTCTGGCCCCCCATGCTTGTCTGGTCATAGTGCTTCATATTGGGTTTCAGAATAAAATCCTGCCTGATGAACACCATGATAGCTCATTTTGAAAAAAAATTCAACGAATAAGTCGTTCTTTTTCAAATACTTAGGCATTTTCGGCGAAATTTCTGAAAATATTTTTCAGATTTAGCGCACCGTACGGACTTTCCTTACGGATTCTATGGCGGAGACGTTGAGTGAATTCGCCAATGGCGATAATGAGTAACTTTGGCAACGCCCTTAAATAAAAAGGGCGGAAAGGAAAGGTGCAAAATGCAATGGTTAAATGGTTACAAAATGAGGTTGGTGTTAGTTGGAATTGCGGCCGGGATTTTCTTTGGCGGCGGGCGTGCGAAGGCCGATTTCACCTTCGGTGAGCCTGTGAATCTGGGGCCAACTGTCAATAGTTCATCTGGCGATGCTATGGATTGCGTCTCTTATGACGGCCTGGAATTGTACTTCGATTCCATGAGGTCCGGTGGTTATGGAGGCTGGGACATATGGGTATCCACACGAGAGACAATAGAAGATAACTGGGGGTCTCCCGTGAATCTTGGGCCGCCGGTCAACACTGGGCACAATGATACATGTGCGTGTATCTTGACCGATGGATTAGAACTCTATTTCGCCTCTTATAATAGATCTGGGGGGAATGGGGGTTGGGACATATGGGTTACAAGACGCCCGACTAAAGATGAGATCTGGGAAGCACCTGCGAACCTTGGGTCAACGCTCAATACTTCTGGTGATGAATGGGGACCTAGCATCTCTGCCAATGGATTGGAACTCCATTTCTCGTCGATACGGTCAGGTGGATACGGTAGTGACGACATATGGGTGAGCAGACGAGCAACGATAAATGATCCATGGGGACCTCCAGAGAATCTTGGATCAGTGGTAAACAGTTCGTCCAGTGAGAGCTTTCCTTTTGTCTCGCCCGATGGCCTTTGCCTTTTCTTCTCAGAAGAGAAGAATCACCCAATCCGTCCCGACAGTTTGGGTAATGTAGATATGTGGATGACGAGACGAGCAAGCGTCTCTGACCGCTGGGGTACCCCTGTGAATCTCGGACCGATCGTTAACACTTCAAGTCTTGATAATGGTCCTCGAATATCTCCTGACGGCTCTAAGCTCTATTTCTGCTCGGAACGTCCAGGCGGATTAGGTGGGCCATATGGTGATCTATATCAGGCGCCAATTATCCCCATCGTGGACTTCAATGGCGATAGAATTGTTGATGCCGAGGACATGTGC
>DQCG01000730.1 GCA_003533825.1 Phycisphaerales bacterium | reverse complement strand
ACGGAAAAACTCAGCGAGTACTTCCCGAAGATAATGGACATTGCTTTTACCCGTTACATGGAAGAGCAGCTCGACAAGATCGAAGAGCAGCACCTCGACTGGATCGGGGTCCTGAAAGATTTCTACGGGCCGTTCAAGGTAAGTCTCGAGACGGCGCAGGCCGAAATGAAACATGCAAAAGCGGAAACAACACCCAGCGAATACGAATGTCCTAAGTGCGGCAAGCAGCTTGTTTACAGGTTCGGCAAAAACGGAAAATTCCTGAGCTGCTCGACGTACCCGGACTGCACGTTCGCATGTCCCTGTGACAAGGAAGGCAAAATGGTCGAGGAAAAGTTAAGCGAGCATGAATGTCCCAAATGCGGCAAGCCGATGGTGCATAAGAACGGCCGGTTCGGACCGTTCCTCGGATGCAGCGATTATCCCGAATGTAAAACGACTCTGAAGCTGGACAAGGAAGGCAACGTCCTGCCCCCGAAACCGCCCGCCGAACCAACCGGCGTAAAATGCTATAAGTGCAAAGAAGGCGAGCTTGTTATCAGGCAGGGCAAAAAAGGACCATTCATGGGCTGCAACAGGTTCCCGAAGTGCAGGACGATTATCAGCATCAAGCAGCTTGACCATCTCAAGCAACTGCAATCTGCCGGACAATGGCCGCCGGAAACGATCGAGCAGGCCGATGAGCTTCTCGGACGTAAAAAGGCCAAAGTACCCGTAAAAGCCAGAAAATAGAATCGAGTCACCTTCCAACTAAGCACCGCAATTTAAGGAAGAAGTAATATATCAAGAAAACTATGCGCTTCACCGGATAAGAGCCGCTACCGTAGGGAAGTGACAAATGTCCCCAACTGAGTGACCTAAACCGGATGTTTAATATTAAGGATCAACTGCAAAATAGTTGGTTGATTAATACATGATTTTAAAAGGATTTATCGCTTTATGGGCACCAGCATAATAACATAAGTGGGCGGTACCGTTGAAGATACCGCCCTATGCTGTATGCCACCATCAGGGCGCTCGGGTCGCTTCCCAGCGTTGCCCTATCCTCCCCGATGGCGGTAGTATTATACCCATTTATGCTGTTGCCTTAAAGCGTTAAATCCAAAAGAGTTGCAGGGTTTATTTCTTATCAGCCCACCAACTTTGTTGCAGTTGATCCAGAAAATAAGAGGCTGTGAGTCCGATACTCGCAGTTCTTCTTGTTAATAAGGATTCTGCCGGAACATTTCCAAAAGACACCTCATTATCGGAAATATCAGGTATGCGGGTGAAAAGCAACTTTTATAACACTCTTAGACTCCAGCCAATTTTGCAGAAATCCATGGAAGCCTGCCGATATAAGTTAGTTGCTAATGTTTTGTCCCGCCCGTTGCGGGTTTTCAACAACAGCATCAACAGCAGTGAAGTTATAGCGCTGCTCTGCAAATAATAGCTTTGAGAACGAGCCTGTTATGGGACGTGACAGGTCTATGGGGGAGTGTGCCCCGTTAGAAATACGATAACGGGGAGTAGGAATTATGGGAAAAACGATCCGCCGAAGCCGGACTAATAGGGTGAAAAAGAAAAAAAAATATAAAAGAGCTAAAAAAAACCAGGCGCAAAGTTCGATTTCCCGGACGGCGCTGAGGTGCATGGGTATCGGTGTATGCCTGGTGCTTATATGCAGTTGTCTTAGTTTCGACATCGGTGATTGGCCGAGCGGATTCGAATATCCTCATAATAATCCGATTGCCAACTGGTGCGGCTCGATAGGTGCTTTTTGCGCTTACTACCTTCTATATTATGTAGGTCCCGGCATCTTTGTCGTGCTGGTATCGGTAATCTACTTTTGGGCTTCCAAACTTGCAAATCGTCCGATAAGCCAGCCGATTTTGCGGGCAATCGGATTAGGTCTGGTCACCACGGCCGCTTCTATGAGTTTCTATTACCTGTGGCCCTACAGGTTCTTCGATTTTCCGACCGGTTCCGGCGGAATTCTCGGAACCGGGGCGGCACAGCTTATGCGAAACCATTTTGCCTCGCTCGGAACTGTTATCTTGCTTGCAGCGATCTGGGTCGTCGGAGCTATCTTGTTGGCGGATGGCCTGATGCTCATGGTCCTCCGCGTATTTACCTTTATGACCGGCAAGATACTGGGCATGATAATTCCCGCCTGGTCCGCCGCCAGGCAGCATTCTCAGGTAGTCAGCGAGATTTGGCGGGAATTAAGTGCCAGGCAAAAACCCGTGATTATCACCGGTGGAATATCGAAACCGCCGGACGGTGACAAGCCGAAACAATCAGAGAGTATTACAGTGACACGGCCGGAAGTTAAAAAGCCGGCTCCTCCGAGTGCCCAGGCGCCAAAGAGTACGTTTGTCCAGCCCTCCTACGACGATTACGAGCTGCCGCCGCTGGAACTGCTTGCTGAACCGGAGCACAGTTTTGCTTCGGTACAGGAGAAGGTTGTTAAGGCAAAGGCGAGCGCTTTAGAGAAGCTGCTGTCGGAATTCAATATAAATGCTCGGGTTGTCGCGGCCGATTCCGGGCCGGTTGTGACAATGTTCGAGCTTGAGCTTGCGGCGGGCGTTAAGGTCAGCCAGATAGCGGCCCTTGCCAACGATATGGCTCGTGCTCTGGGAGTCGGTGCCGTACGCGTTGTGGCCCCGCTGCCCGGAAAGCACACAATAGGAATCGAGGTGCCGAACAGCGAGAAAGAAAAAGTCCGCATGAAGAATATGTTCGAGCTGGCGGGCCGCAAACCACAAAGGATGCAGATACCGCTGTACCTCGGCAAGGATTCTTCCGCCGAAGCGCTTGTTTCGGATCTGACTAAGATGCCCCACTTGCTCATCGCCGGCACGACCGGGTCGGGCAAGAGTGTTTGTATAAACAGTATCATTACGAGCGTGCTTCTCACGAAACGGCCGGATGAGGTCAAGATGATTCTGATCGATCCCAAAATGGTCGAGATGACCGCTTTTAATACCATTCCGCACCTGATGTGCCCGATAGTCACTGAGACCAAGATGGCGGTGCAGATACTCGAATGGGCCACGGTAAAGATGGATGAGCGTTATGCCCTGCTGGCCGAGGCCCGGGTTAAGAACGTTGCCGAGTTTAACAAGCTCGATGCCGACGAGATTCTCAGCCGGTTTAATCCGAGCAGTGAGGAAGAAGAAGCGAAGATACCGAAGAAGCTGCCGTACATTGTGATAGTGATCGACGAGCTTGCCGACCTGATGATGACCGCGGCAAAGGAGATAGAAGCTTATATCGTTCGCCTTGCGCAAAAGAGCAGGGCGGTCGGTATTCATATCGTCCTTGCCACCCAGCGGCCGCAGGCTACGGTCGTGACAGGGCTGATAAAATCGAACATGCCGACGCGTATCGGCTTCCGCGTGGCCGCGAGGATGGACAGCCGGATTATACTCGACCAGAACGGCGCCGAGACGCTGCTCGGCGAGGGCGATATGCTGTTCCTCAAGCCGGGAACGAGCGATCTGGCGCGCGCCCAGGGCACCTTTGTCGACGAGGGCGAGATAAAGCGGATTGTAAAGCACCTCAAGGACGTTGCCGAGCCGCAATTCCATCCCGAGCTGACGCGCCTCAAGGCGGTGGATACTTCCGAGATGTCCAGAGACGAGCTGTTCGACGAGGCGGTTCGCATGGTACTCGAAACCAAACGGGGCAGCGTCTCACTGCTCCAGCGAAGGCTTAATATCGGCTATGCCAGAGCTTCGAGGGTAATCGAGATGATGGCCGCATCGGGAATACTCGGCGAGTACAAGGGCAGCCAGGCCCGCGAAGTGATGATGACGCTGGAGGAGTATGAGCGTATCCGCGAGAAGATGGATTCGGACGCCGAGGCGGGCTATGAAGACCTCGCAGAGCCCGAAGAGTCATCAGAGCCGGCTTATGTCAGTGAGGGCCAGCAGGAATACCTCGCCACCGACAGCGACGACGACTGAGATGATATTTCAAAGAGCAGATTAAATTTCAGAATATCGACCTGCTTGGTCTCAAAACATTTTCATTTCTACTGGCAATTCGACAAAATGATTCGTTTCTGGTAGACTTATACCAATTGTGCATAATCAATGTGCTTGTTGGGGTCATTTCGAGCGCAGCGAAGCGAAGTCGAGAAATCTTTTTAAATGGATTTCTCCACTTCGGGCCACTATTTGGCCCTTCGGTCGAAATGACCAAAGCGCAAATCATAATCACAATTGAAATTACACCGTTATGAGCAGGGACCTTAAAGACAAAACACTCGATGAGCTTGAGCAGATTGTAGAGTCTCTGGGCGGCAAAAAATACCTGGCCGGGTACATTTTTCATTTCATACATACGAAGGATGCCGCTGAGATTTCGCAAATAACCCCGCTCAGCAAGGCCTTTCGAGAGCAGCTTGCCGGGCAGGGCTATTTTATCTCCCGGCTTTCCGTGCTGAACAAGCTTACCGACAAAGACGGTACGGCCAAGTATGCCTTTGACCTGGGCGACGGCGGCCGAATTGAAACCGTGCTGCTGCTCGACGGCAAGAGAAGGACATTGTGTGTTTCGACCCAGGTCGGCTGCGCGATGGGCTGCGCGTTTTGTGCCACGGGAAAGCTCGAATTCACCCGGAACCTCACAGCCGGAGAAATCGTCGACCAGGTCAACACAGTACAAAAAGACGCCGGAAGAATCAGCAACATCGTGTATATGGGCATGGGCGAGCCGCTGGCCAATTACGCCGCCGTGATAAAATCGCTCGGGATATTGAACCATCCCAAGGGCAGGAACATCGGCATTCGGCATATAACGGTCAGTACCTGCGGCCTGGTGCCGGCAATTCGCAAGCTGGCATCCGAAGACGTGCGGCCCAGGCTGGCTATCTCGCTGAACGCGCCGACCGATGAGCTGAGAACGAAGTTGATGCCTATAAACACCAAATATCCCATCGCCGACCTGATGGCGGCCGTGAGATTTTATCAGAACAGGACACGCCAGCGTGTCACCTTCGAGTACGTGCTGATAAAAGGATTGAACGACTCGGCCGGCCATGCGAAAATGCTGGTCAAGCTGCTGAAAGGACTGTCGTGCAACGTGAATTTGATCGAGCACAACCCGTTTCCGACGTGCAAGTATGCCGGCAGCGGCGGTAATCGCATACGGGGATTCGCCGCGGTACTGAACGATGCCGGCATAGAAACGACGGTACGCTTCAGGATGGGCCGGGATATCAAGGCCGCCTGCGGCCA
>DQCG01000567.1 GCA_003533825.1 Phycisphaerales bacterium | reverse complement strand
CGGGCCCGACGGTATCCTCAGAGGCTATGGCGCGATGTGCCAACCCACTCTTTCGTGCGCAGTGTCTCTGGTGCTGAATCAGAAGTGCGGGATTAACGAGCCCGTCGTGGAGCAGGCGATTCGCAAAGCGGAGATATTCTTCCTGCATTTCGTGGATAAGGGCAACATCCCGTATGGCGACCACTCTCCGCGCGAGGTGCACGACAGCAACGGCAGGAATTCACTGGCTGTTATTCTGTTCGATTTGCTGGACAATCCGGACGCGTACTGGTTCTATGCGCGCATGACCGTGGCGTCGTACGGGGAGCGTGAAGAAGGGCACACCGGCAACTTCTGGGGCTTCCTCTGGGGCCCCCTTGGGGCGATGCGTGCGGGACCGGAGGTAGCCACGGCGTTCATCAAAGAGTTAGAGTGGTTCTTCGATCTCGAGCGTCGTTGGGACGGTGGTTTTACGTACCAGGGCGGCGCCAACATGTCCGGGGCCGAACATACAACGCCCGGATGGGACACGACAGGCGCCCGCATTCTGATGTATGCCATGTCCCTGCAAAAACTACATATTACGGGCAAGGGTCTTCAGGCTGAGAAGGCCCTGACGGGCAAGGCTCTGGAAGAAACGTTGTTTGCCGGGCGGGATTACAACGTGTGGTTCCGTGAGGGATACATCAATACGGATGCTTACGATGCGTGTTCCGGCGAGGAGCTGCTCGAACGGCTGCGGAGCTGGTCGCCGCCCATGCGCATACGAGCGGCAAAGGCACTGGCGAAAAAGCCGGACGATTGTATTGCTGCGTTGATTGCCATGCTCGAGAGCCGGGACCGAGACACCCTGCTGGGAGGGATATACGGATTGCAGTACCAGAGACAGAGGGCCGAGTCTGCCGTTGACGCCCTGGTTCGACTGCTGACTCATGACGATGGTTGGATCCGGTTCCGCGCCGGCTGCGCATTGTGCGGTATTGGGCGGGCTGCGAGAGATAAGACGGTGCCCGTTATGCTCAGGATGGCGAGAAGGACGTTCGAAGACGATCCGCGCGAGATGAATCAACGATATATCAGCTATGTGCTGTGGGGAGGCGGGGTCAACGGCGCCCCCCACGGTCTGCTCGAGCGTGACATGGACGGCGTGGATCAGGAGCTGCTGGTGGCCGCGATAAAGAAAATGATAAGGAACGAGGATGGTCTGACGCGCAGTTTTGTCGCACGGGCAATTCGCATGATGAGTTTTGAAGAACTGGCCCCATTATGGCCGGATGTGATTTATGGGTTGCAGAACCCTGCCCCCAGCGGGATTATGTTTAATGCGGACATTCGCGAGACCTGCATGAATGTGCTGGTGAAATACCGTTTCAAGGAAGCAGTCCCCTATATCGCAGAATATGTTGGCACCATGAAGCAGCACGGGTCGGAGAATCGAATATACCGCGTTATGGATACACTCAAAAGCTACGGCGCTGCGGCAAAACCGGCATTGCCGGGACTCTATAAGGCACGGGAATATTACAAGAAGAATCTTGGATCGGGCAAACCGTTGGAATTTCCCACATGGGCTTTGGAAAAGTTTATGAAAGGTTTGAACGAAGGCATAAAAGCCATTGAAGATGCCACCGAGACGCCCAGGGATCTGCGATCCATCGAGGACTATATCGAAAAGGACGCCGACCAGAAAGCACGCCTGGATTTATCGCTGCTATATGAGAGCCGCCATTCGCTGGAGGTCGCCTTTCAGTATTTTCTTGACTCACAGCAGTCGAACGGTTCCTGGAAATATGATCCGGCGATTACGGCACTTGTGCTCTACAGTTTCATGCTGGAGCCGGTATATAATCCGGACGCCAAAACCGACGATGCTATCAGGAATGGATACGCTTTTCTGGAGAAATATGTCAAGCCGGACGGCGGTATTTATAATGAGCACTATCGTAATTATTCAACGGCTGTCGGATTAATGGCCTTTACCGCGACTGCAAAACCGGAATATCAGTCGATCATCGACAACGCCCGTAAGTATCTGGTCAAATTCCAATTAGACGAAGGCGAAGATATTTCACCCGACAACAAGTTTTATGGGGGAATTGGTTACGGCGGTGACGATCGTCCTGATTTATCCAATCTTCATTTGGCACTGGAGGCTATTAAAGCGGCGGAGGATTTTGAAGCAGTGCCCGATGGTATGTTGAGACTCCCCGACACTAACAAACGGGAGTTGAGAAAGGAGACTTTGGCGCCCCACTGGCTAAAAGCGTTGGTATTTCTGAGTCGGACACAGAATATCAAATCAGTCAACGATATGGATTACGCCACAGACGATGGTGGATTTATTTATGAAACCGGTCATTACAAGCCCGAGCGGAGTATTTCTTACGGTTCGATGACCTATGCCGGGCTTAAGAGTCTGCTGTATGCCGGAATTGACAAGAACGATATTCGAGTAAAAAAAGCTTACGCGTGGATTTGCAAAAATTATACTGTCGAAGAGAATCCAAAGTTCGGGACCACTTCGCTGTACTATTATTTCATGACTGCCGCCAAATGCCTGAGGACTTTCGGTGGAGACACGATAATTGACAGCAAGGGCAAGAAGCATTACTGGCGGGAAGACTTCATCAAAAAGATCATCTCCCTGCAGCATGAAGAGGGCCATTGGGTTAATCCGGATGGGCGATACCAGGAAAACATCAAGGATTTAGCGACGGCGTATTCTGTGATAGCGATTAAACATGCGCTGTATGAAGCCTATTAAGAGCCTCTATCAAAATGAAAATTGTCCTCATTCTCAATGCTCTAAAGACCGTTCTAACGTCTTTTTGTTAGAGGCTCTTATTTTTTTTCTTGACTATTCCATTTCTGACGCCGGCGTCTACTTTTATTAAAAAGT
>DQCG01000035.1 GCA_003533825.1 Phycisphaerales bacterium | reverse complement strand
ATTGATAACGCCTTTGCCGGTATACTTCGGCGCGCTTCCGCCGATCGGCTCGAACATGCTGACGCCTTCGGGATTGATATTTCCGCCGGCCGCTATGCCCATGCCGCCCTGGACCATCGCGCCGAGGTCGGTAATGATATCGCCAAACATATTGCCGGTGACAATCACGTCAAACCATTCGGGATTCTTCACGAACCACATGCACGTCGCGTCCACGTGATAATATTCTCTTTCAATCTCGGGATACTCGGCCTCGCCCATCTCGTGAAAGGCCCGCTCCCACAAGTCGTAGACATACGTCAGAACATTCGTTTTGCCGCTCAGGGCGAGAGTATTTTTATCTCTCTTTCCACGAGCTTTCTTGCCATGCTGGCGTGTGTACTCGAATGCGTACTTGAGGCAGCGGTCCACCTGGAAGCGGTTATAGACGGCCGACTGCACGGCTACTTCCTGCGGCGTCCCTTTCATCGTAAAGCCACCCGTGCCGGTATAGAGATCGCCCGTGTTCTCGCGAACGACGACAAAGTCTATATCATCAGGACCTTTGTCCTTGATTGGTGTCTCCACTCCCGGATAGAGCTTCACCGGGCGCAGGTTGATGTACTGGTCCAACTCGAAGCGGGCCTTTAGCAGAATGCCCTTTTCGAGGATTCCCGGCGCGACGTCCGGGTGCCCGATGGCCCCCAACAGAATAGCATCAAACTGGCGGAGCTCTTCAACACCGCTGTCCGGCAGGGTTTCGCCAGTCTTTTTATATCTCTCGCCGCCGAAGTCGAACTCGGTCAGATCGAGCTTGAAATCAAACTTATCCGCGGCGGCTTTTATTACCTTTACCGCTTCAGCCGTCACTTCCGGACCGGTACCATCACCCGGCATTACTGCAATCTTATACGTTGCCATTTCTACCTTTCTGTTTCTTTTCATACTAACTACATCTGCATTCGAAGCAGGCTCCAAACCTGCCGACTAATTATCTCATATCGTCCGATTCGGCGAATCGCACGTTTTTCGCCCTCTCTATTGTAAAGCCGCCGTCTTCGGCGCCGAGTATCCGGCCGCCGTTAAAACTCAGGTTCTCAATAACCACGTTCTCGACGCTGTGGGCGTCATTATATCCGATTAGGTACGATTTGGGAAGCTTCAGTCCTGTAACGGCGATGTTCTTAAAGTAAATATTCCTGATATGCCCGCGTTTAACCGCAAATTCCTGTACTTTGTCCGCTTCCGGACGGACCCACTGGCCCAGCGGGCTTCTCTTTCGCTGCGGATTTTGGCGGTGCAGCTCCCACGGGCAATCCCCGCTGTATATCGAAAGCCCCACCCGCAACTCAATCAGCTTCTCCCGCGAGTCCTCGACGCGAATATCTTCGAAACGTATATTCTCGACCGTGGCGAAATCGCCGTTATGAATCGTAAACGTTCCGCCCCGCTCGACGTGAATAATGTCGCAATTCCTGAACAGGATATCGCTGACACTCTTTGTCTGGAGCTCGAAACCGATTTCCATCGCATTGCCCCACTCGGCATTCCACAGGACCGAGTCGATAACGCGGACGTTCCGGACGTTGCGCAGCCCGCTTTCGCCCTCCTCGAAATATCCGGGCGAGGCCTTCACGGCGATACAATCGTCTTTAGTTCTCAAGAAGCAGCTCTCGACGCTCAGATTAGTGCAGCCGACGATATCCACGCCGTCGTCGTTGTCGCGCCAGCCGACGACTTTGACGTTGGCGAACCTGACATTGTCCGACTTGACCGGCACGAGCGTCCAGCCGAAGCTGTTGAAAACGATGATCCCGCTTAACTCCACATTGGAGCAGCCGGACAGCTTAACCATTTGCGTTTTGTAATCCCGGCCGCTGCCGTCCAGGATGCCCCGGCCGGTCACGCGCGCATTTTCAGCCTCTTCGGCTCTTATCCTGCCCCGGACAATCGCCCCGCCGGCGATATAAATTGTTTCTCCACTGCTGAGTTTTATCTCGCCGGCCCGGTGAATCCTGCCGGCCTCGAAGTACCGGACATTCTCATCGCCCGGCTTCGGCGGGTTCTGTTCGAGCGGGTTTGCGAAAAGAAAAAATGGCCGTTTGATATCCCCGTTTATCTCGATGCTCAGATTGCAGGGCCGATCCAGTTGGAAGCTGACGGCTCTGCCCTTAATCGAGAAGGCGATACCGTGTCTCTTCGGCCTGATATCGACCGTTTCGACATCCCTACCGGGTATCACCGAAACCGTTACCTTGCCGCTGAACGAGAAATACGCAAACGCCGCCACTTTCGAATCGTAGACGGCCGTTTCTTTGCCGTCGATCTTTACGACAAAATCGTCCGCCAGCTCGGCGCCGTCCGGTGCCGGATACGTCACCACCGTTGCTTCCGCACTCCAGGCGCCGGCCGCCAGACAACCGAGCGCGGCATAAACCAGTACAATAAATATAGCCTGAGATATTCTCTTCTTTTCCGCTTTATATTCTTTCATTCGATTTCCCTGCCGTACAGAGACTATGCTTTCTTCCTGAAATCCTTCAACTGCTCCGGCGTCGGTACTGTTGCTTTAGTTTGCCTGAGCCATTGGTGCAGCAGCCCGCGAAGCTCGGCCGCCTTTTTCGGCATACTTGACGCCAGGTCGTTCTGTTCGCCTAAATCGTCTTTCAGATTGTACAATTCGATGCTGTTGTCTTCGTACCATTCGATGAGCTTGTAATCGCCGGCGCGAATTGCACCGCTGGGTTTGTTGCCGCTTCCGTGATAGTGGGGGTAATGCCAGTAGATAGCCTTGCGTCTCAGCCTGCCCGTGCCCTTCAGCAGCGGCACCATGCTCACGCCGTCAACGTGCTGTTCGGGCGTAAGCGGCAGGCCGGTCATCTGCAGCATGGTCGGATAGAAATCCGTGCTGGTCACCGGCTCGCTGCAGACGCCGCCCGGCCGAACCACGCCGGGCCACTTGATAATCATCGGCTCGCGGATCCCCCCTTCGTACAGCCATCCCTTGCCGGCACGCAGCGGCAGATTGCATGTCGGCCCCTCCCGCGCCACGGTGGAGAGCCCGCCGTTGTCGGACATGAAGATAATCGCCGTATTGCCGTCCACTCCCAACTCGGCCAGCTTTTTCATCACCCGGCCGACACTCTCGTCCACACTCTGCACCATCCCGGCGTAAGCCGGATTGTCCTGGACCATCCGGGTCTTGTAACGACCGTACACGGGAGCAAACTTCGGCCCGCCGGTCTCGGGCAGCTTCTCGGCTCTTGACTTGTACTTATCCGTCAGGGCCTGCTTCGATTCGATCGGCGTGTGCACTGCGTAGTGCGAGAGGTACAGCAAAAAGGGCCCGTCCTTGTTCGCATCCAGGAATTTCAGCGATTCGTCGGTCAGCCGGTCCGTCAGGTACTCGCCTTCTGCGCCGCCGGGGGGCATCGTCTCCAGGGTGCGGTTCCGCCTGCTGTAGGGCCAGAAATACGTCGGCGGCGCGCCCGAAGAATCCCCGCCTATGTTGACGTCGAAACCCTGCCGGTCCGGATAATACTTCGCCCGGTCGGGATCCCTTGTCGCCAGGTGCCACTTGCCGACAAACCCGGTGGCGTAGCCCGCCCGCTTTAATGCCTCGGCGATTGTCACCTCTTCGAGCGGCAGATAATGTCGGTAAGGTGTCGGCTGGTTCGGCCCGCCGATCCACTGGGTGATCCCCAGCCTGGCCGGATACTTGCCCGTCACAATGCTGCCCCGCGTGGGAGAGCAGACGGGACACGCTGCGTACGCATCGGTGAAGCGCATCCCTTCACTCGCCAGCCTGTCGATATTGGGCGTCTCGTAGAAAGTGCTGCCGTAGCAGCCTAAATCCGTCCAGCCCAGATCGTCAATCAGGAAGAATACGAAATTCAGTTTCCCGCTCTTTCTCCTTGCCGCCGAAGCTGCTTGTCCGAGGCCCAAACCCGCCGATCCGGCCAGCGCCGCTGCACCGAAACCGAGAGCCTTTAAAAAATCCCGCCTGTTCATCGAATAGCCTTTCATATTGTTTCATTTCTCCGAATGCAGAACATCATGTACGCGAATTTCTTTTTTTACTTTTCCTTTTTACTTTGCTCACGTACTATACCCTTCAATCGCCTGATTATCAAGGGAATCTACTGCATGATACGGAAATGGAATAGCCCCGAAAAATGAGATCGGAGCAGGGAATCACTCGAACATAAAGGGATATCTGAGATAAAGGAGCCATTATGGAAGCGAAACCAGACGTCATTCTGAGAACCGTGTTTTTACTTATTCTGGCAGGTTCAGTGGGCTTTGGGCAGGCTAAGAAACAGGAACCCAAATCGTTCGAAGAGTATATCAGGGAAACCGTGCCCGCCCGCAAAGAAATCGATGTGTTCTTAAACGAAATGTCGTGGGCCCAATTTGATCGGGACACCGGATATATCCTGGGTAATTACATGCCGCACGATGGGATGGACGGCAGTTCGACGATTTCCACCGTCCAATCAAATGGGGCACGAACCTCATTTATGTACAAAGACAGGCCATGCCGAATCAACACGTACGGCAACAGTTTTACCCAGTGTCATCAGGTAAGCGACGGCGAGACCTGGCAGGAATACTTAGCTGGTCATCTCGGTGAGCCAGTAAGGAATTTTGGAATGGGTGGGCTTGGTGTTTACCAGGCGTATAGACGGATGATCAGGGAGGAAAAGACCGGTCAGAGAGCAAAATACATTATTCTCTATATATGGGGGGATGACCACATCAGAAGCCTGCTGCGATGCCGCTATATGTTAATCAAAGGCTGGAATCAAAAGACAAACCGGACGGAAGGCACAGGAAGGATGTTTCATGGAAATTTCTGGTCGAACGTAGAGATGGATTTGGAGACGGGCAAACTACAGGAAAAAGAGAGCTTGCTGACCACCCCGGAGTCACTGTATAAGATGACCGATCCCGACTGGATGTATGAAGCTCTCAGGGATGATTTGGCTCTGCAGATGTATCTTTACAAGAACAATCGGATCAGCGACATACCCATTCAGCAGTTAAAGACATTGAGCAAGCATCTGAAATGCCCGGTGGACTTCGACGGCGAGAACCTGCGTCCGTCCGTAGCCGGGTTGCTGGAAAAGTATTCTTTTGAAGCCACAAAATATATCCTG
>DQCG01000028.1:3613-5370 GCA_003533825.1 Phycisphaerales bacterium | reverse complement strand
TCAATTTTGCAAAAGTTCAGTTATTAATTCAAACTGACCGGTTTGAATGCAAGAGCGTTCACAAGTTTTTATTTTGAAGGCATTTGAGTCAAATTGTCATTCTGAGCGCACCGTAAGGAGTCCCTTAGGGAAAACGCAGTTAAGCGAAGAATCTAAACGCCGCAGGGACACATTCAACCGCTACCCTTCTACGACATCGGAAACGTCGAGATCCTTCGGCTTTGCCTCAGGATAACACTAACGCCTCTTTTTGCACTTTGATTTTTGATCTTTACACTTTCTGTTAAGGCCCTACCACGGGAAATGACAGCTATAGTGTCGGTAGAACAGGCCTATCGAGCGCATCGTGATTATGGCCAGTGCCTGGACGGCGAGATTGGCCAGCAGATGTAATCCTATAACGAGAGTGCCGCTGCCTATGAGCCGGCCGTACTCGATGGTTCTCAATTGCAGCTCCCAGGCCAATACGAACAGGCCCGCCGCGACGAGATAAGGCCAAAAGGCCTTTGCGACAGGCTTGTAAATATAATCCGGCCGGAACACCAGCGAAATATCACCGCAGGCCGAAACGGTCAGAATCGCCATCGGAAAAGCAAACAGCCCGACCATACTCAATACATGCGCAACAATGCCGGTACTTCTCGATATCGAAATGAAAATAGCGGCAGGAACAAGCACAATAACCAGTCCGAGCGCAAAAATGGACAAAGACTTGATAACATTCCAGATAAAGCCGAACAGCCCGCCCATATAGACCTCCGGCAGCTCATCGGTGTCGATAGCAATCGAGCGGATGATTTCCATATAGTACCAGAACAAACACCCCCACGCCGACAGCGTCACTACCAGGCCGACCGGGGCCTGAACTCTGAACATGCCCATCGTGAAGGAGTAATCCGTGTGGCCGGTAAAGAACTTAAAGCACACCGCGGCGGCGGCAAAAACCAGCCCGGTTGCATTCTGAGGCCTGACAAACAATTTCCAGCTGTCAATAAATACCGCACGATAAAAACCGGGCTCCGGCTCAGCTTTTTCCGCGGGCGGCTCAACCTTTTTAGGCGTTTCATTATCAGCCGAAGGGATGATGAAGCGCTGCCCGCAGGAAGCGCATCGCGCCCGCTTGCCGCTGTACCTGTCGGCAAAAGCAATCAGCTCGTCACAGTTAGGGCAGTTGAACCGGATCGACATATAATCACATAGCGTTAAGCGTTTTTCCTTTTCGCGTAAGACAAAACAGAACCGAAAATACCTTGACGCTTCCGAATCGTTCACCACGGCAGCATACAGCTATAGTAGCGGAAAAACAAGCCGATAGATCGCATGGCAACCAGGGCAAAGACCTGAACGACGAGATTCAATAGTAAAAGGCCGGCCGCCACAACAAAAGACTGGTGCGAATACTGACGGGCGAAGAACTGAACGGCGACGGCGGCACCGAGCAGCACCGCCGTAACAAAATAAGGCTTAAACGCCTTGAATATCGGGATCAATAAATAATCGGGCCTCAACATCGTCAGGTCCTTGCCGACCGCGGCGGTCAGGATAGCCACCGGAAAAAAAAACAGCCCGGCAAACACAAGAATATACAAAAGCACGGGCAACTCGACTTCCAATAGATTAAATATTAAAGCCGTAACGAAGAACGGAAGCTCAACCACAAAAAGCATAATAAGAAATGTGTAAACAGATTTAATAATGCGCCATATTAAGCCGTAGAATCCTCCCACAACCACGTCCGGCAGCTTTTCCGTACCGTA
>DQCG01000028.1:0-3505 GCA_003533825.1 Phycisphaerales bacterium | reverse complement strand
TGAAAAACTTCAGGCAAACCGCCGTGATTATGAACGCCAGGCCGGTTGCATTTTCCGAGTTCGTGAATAGCTTGAAACTGTCGACAAATACCGCCCTGTAAAAGCCGCCCAGCGACTCGACCTGTTCCCGGGGGGCCTTGACCTTCCTGGTCTTTTCCCTGTCGCCGGAAGGGATGATTAACCGCTGTCCGCAGGTCGTGCAAATCGCCCGTTTCCCGCAGTGTTTATCGGCAAAGGCGATCACTGCATTACAATTGGGGCAGTTGAACTGGATTGTCATATAATTTTAGTACGTGTATTGTATTGCGTTTTCTTTCGGCGTGCCCCTTCGTCTTCGCTCAGGGCCGGGACGAGCCGGCTGGCCCCTTTCATACCGAGCCCGGACGAGGCACGAATTTAGCTCTGCTGCATCGCGTCAACGAAACTCTTTATATTGTTGGCCCATTTTTTCGCTTCAAGCAGGTCAACCTTGTCGGCTTTGACGAGCATTGCCATATGCTTTTCCAACGTAATCATTTTTTCGTCGGATTTATCCCGGGTTTTCGTCTGCAACTGCGAGTACATTTGCTCGATCTTGCCGGTGCGTATCAGGTTCGCGCAGGCGTAGTTATTGTTCAGTATTTCCATCGCCACGATTCTCCCGCTGGCGTCTTTTTTCGGCACAAGTTTCTGGCTGATTATATAGGCCAGTCCGAGCGAGAGCTGGTTTCGCACCTCGGCCTGCCTACCGGCCTCGAAATAATCCAGGATGCGTGTGATGGTACCGGTCGCATCTCGCGTATGCAGCGTTGAGAAGACAAGATGCCCGGTCTCGGCGGCCATGAGCGTCATCGATATCGTCTCGGCATCCCGCATCTCGCCGACAAAAATGACGTCAGGATCCTGCCGGAGCATCTCCCTGAGTCCCTGATGAAAGGATTTGACGTCACGCCCGACCTCACGCTGCGAGATCATCGAGTACTTCTGCGGAAAGAGGTACTCGATAGGGTCTTCCACGCTCATAATCCGGCAGGCGCTTTTTTCGCTGATTCGATCGATCATCGCGGCTATGGTTGTCGATTTGCCGGCGCCCGTGATGCCGGTCAGAAGAACCAGGCCGTGCTTGCGATTGATGATATCATGCCAGACGTTGTTCGGGAACCCGATGTCCTCGACTTTCGGGATATCCATCGACAGCGCGCGGATCGCCCCGGCCAGGCCGTCGTTCTCCATGAAGATGTTTATTCTAAACTGCAACGTGCCGAGCCGGTAGGAGCAGTCCACGCTGCGCTCTTTCCGGAGTTTGGCTATGTTATCGTCGCTTAAAAGCGGGTAAATGAGCTGCTTCGCCATATCGGCCTTTACCGCAGGGCCTTTGAGTTTTACCAGGTTCCCGTCGATGCGATAGGCCGGCGGCGAGCCGACCTTTATATGCAGGTCCGATACCCGCAACGCCCCGTGCTTTTCGAAGTATTCCAGCATATTGAGAATGCTGAGCTTGTCATGCTCGGCGGTCGGATAAATCTTTGCCGAAACCGAATATTCTTTTGCCATAGTTACCTCCATTGGAGTAAGTCGTTTGCCGGCAGCGCTTTGTTAATCGAAAAACCGAAAAAACATCCTTTTCCCCGGCCCTGCCGGAGCCTGAAGACAGTATATCCCCAAAACCACACCAAAGCAAAGACCAAATTCCCAACCAGAACGCTGGGATGTTCCCTGATTTCCCGGCAGGGATATGCTGCATGTTTTTGGCTCTTTCAACAACTTTTCCAAGTATTTGACTGTTGCAGAGCGACTAACGCCGTTATGGCATCTGCACCGGGACGATCCCACCACATGCCGGGACCCTTGAAACAATAGGTTAAGGGCACAGAAAAAACTATGCTCTTCCTTCGGGGGTTATCTGATTTTGGAACTGACTTGGATTTGATGCTATCTCACCATATACCTGCTCAACAATCAACTGAGCTATTGGCATCCCGAGATGGAGATTGAGTTTTGCCTGGCCCAGATTGATAATTTCGAGCGTAAGTGGCCCTGACCATCCTGGATGGACTGTCGGTGCAGTGAAATGAACAAGCAGGCCACACCGAGCTCTGCTACTCTTTCCTTCAATTCTTGCCGCAAGAGGCATAGAGCCCTTTATAATCGGCAATGTAATTGTTTCTAAGGTTTGAGCAAGTAAAAATTTACTTGGATTCAAAGTGTAAGGACGGTTTTCTTCAAGAATCTGTTGTTCTGAATTTTGAGCAATTAGATTTGCTATACTGCCGGGCGCACTGAAATCAATAGTTGCTGCTTCAAGTTTCGGAATCTTGATCTCATTGCCGAGTTTCAAATCAACTGTGTGTGAATCATAAGGACAATATTTATCCCGTAATCCTTTTACTCTGGGCAAAGGCTCTGGATCAATAACAAGCCTTTTCTCGTCCAAAGCCTTGTGAATTTCAAGGTTTGAAAGAAGCATATATAGCTATTTAATTTGGTTCTTTTTAACTGTTATGGCTTGCCCGTTCTCAAAAGTTGGTCGTGGAAGATTAACTAATAACAATTCATCTTCTTGCTCGCTAATTGTAACTCGTATACTTCCCTGCACAGGTTTATCCCAAGAAGGATTGCCGCTAAAATTCAAATCTGCTTTTGGGGCAAACAGAGAAAATTCGGTATCATCGAACATCTTGCCCTGAACGGCAAACTCTCCTGTAAATTGACCTGGAGATATTGTACACTCTAGCCACTTTTCCATATTAATCACTTCCTTTCCTGCTTTCCATTACCCCTTCTTTATTATGGAAACAACTGCAGTAACTTAATGTAACAATAAAAAGGATAAAATATATATCGTCAAAACCATGCCTTTCGTAAAAGCAATTCTGTTATTTTATACTAATCATATACCTAAAAGTTTCAAGATTTTTTAAACAATGACTGGATATGCCAGGTTGCTTACACTACGACTCTCAAGATAGTTTGTATAGAGTAACCCAAACAACCGAAAAACAACTTTTAAAGAAATAGTTTTTAAAATGATTAAAAGAGATAAATCAAAACAAGTGATCACAACTTAATCTCTCACAGACATAAAGTAATTATACCAAGAAAATTCAGAGAAATGAAGAGAAAAAAAGAATTTTTAATATTTATAAGATATAATAGGTTTGGCACTATTATTGATGCCGTTTCATTTTCATAAAATGGGATGCATCCCTAACTAAATTTATTGTCCATGCAGTCGTATATAATCTATAATTTCGATTTTTTAATCCCATAAACCGCATTAATGCCCCAAAAATCGCCTTTGCCAGTGGAATTTTAACTTTTATACTTAAATGATTAAAATTTCGTTGACGCCCACTGTTCTTCTGCTATAATTTGCGAAAAGTCGACCTTTAGATGGGATCATTTAATATGAACGACCACACTCAATGTAGTGTAAAACACCCGGGTGAAGAAATTAGAAAAGAGCTTGAAAAACGAAAATGGACACAAGAGGATTTTGCTAGAATATACCCCTACCCATTGTCAA
>DQCG01000421.1:2691-7616 GCA_003533825.1 Phycisphaerales bacterium | reverse complement strand
CCCAGGTTTACCGGCTTCTTCACCTTATAGACATAGTCACCGGTCAGGAAAACGAAGGACATCTGTGTTTGAATCAACTCCACCCTCTTTGGCTCATCTGGATATGACCGAGGGTCAAGCAGCACCTGAACTAGCTCTGGCAGTTCTGATTTATCCATCTCAGGATTTCTCTACCTTCTTCAGCCACCCCAGCAGCCGAGCCATGACCTCCGTGTGGTTCTCTCTGGTTACCGGGATTACAGTTACACCGGGGTGGCGCTTAATCTCGTCTGCCAGTGGATTGGAGTGAAGCATGATGGTTCCCAGCACCCTTTCACCGCTCTCCAATGCCTCCCATACCGCCTCGCGGAATGGAACGGAGAGCATCTCCATCTTCCCTATCTCGTCGATAACAAACAGTTCGGTATCGGTTTGTTCGGCATCCAGAACCGGTACTACATCTTTTTCAAAACCGGCGATGTCCACGCCGTACCTGCCGACCTTGAAACGACTCTTAACATCGACATGAGCGAGAATCCCGCCGGCACCATCGAGGCGCTTCCAGCCAAAACCTTTGCGCGTTCTATTTTCGCGAATCTCCTGCGTATAAAAGCCGGCGACTTTTTCACATTCGAGACTCGAAATAATCTTCATTACGGCGCTCGTCTTACCGCAGCCCGGCAGGCCGGTCAACAGGATTTTAGCTGACTTAGTTGGCATAAAAATACAGTGTATAATAACAGCTCAGGAATTGTAACCCATCCACCGGCAAAAATCGAATGTCGAATTCGATAATTCGCCTGCGAGCACTATTTCTCAGTACTCCTTAAACCGTCTCATCCACTCCGGCCAGTCTTCCGGCTGGACGCCACCGGCCCTGGTCAATTCGTTTGCTGTATTAAATTCCTTGTACCACTTCAATGTCCATAACTCTTTAATCCCGACCTTTCTTACCGACCAATCGAGGAAAAGATCGTTTACGTGCTCGTCATGCCGGTTGATGCAAAATGGTGCCATACCCCCACCCTGGCCCGGGAATCTTGGCGGGCGAATGAGGAGGAAATCATCAGGCCGACCCGAAGGCCTCATAGAATCGAGAAGAACAGGGACCCTGTCCATATCTCTAATGGAGAAGATTTCCGTATAGGGCAGACGATATCGATGTGGTGTAGAATTATTAAATCGGTGGTGGATGTGGAACAACCAGTCGTTTAAGCCATAGCTGCTGCGAAAAGGCGGGCCGGGACTTGTCATCTCCCAGGCTTCGAACGTCGAACCCATCCATCCCTCCACACGCGTTTCACCGCTTACCGAATAAGTGAATCGAGCCCTCCCGCGCTTGACGGCCATCGGGCAGTAGGCTATGCCTTCTGTATCAATGCTGTACAATGACTCGGGTACGTTCGGGTTGTCGCTGCTTACGACCGAGCCGATGAGAAACCATATACTATAGCCAACGTCAAAATCACGGGGAAGGTGTCCCTCGTTGTTCTCGGCGTACAGAGCTAATGTAGTTCCCCACTGTTTGAGATTTGCCTGGCAAACAACCGCCCTGGCCTGCTTGCGGACTCTCTGCAGGGCCGGCAGCAGGATTGCTATCAACATCGCAATTATAGCAATCACCACTAACAGCTCGATTAACGTAAAGCCTTTAACTCTTCGCATAGCAGATTATTTTCCTTTTTTCCGCACTATGGCTCACTCTCTAAGGTATAGCCAAGCCTGCCCCAGGTTGCCCTTTGCAACCTCTGCAGGTCATATAAACCTTCGTCTGTTTGTGGTTCGTAGTTATTTCCTTGACTCTCTACTAAGACTTCAGCAAAGAGACGACTACCAAGTGGAAACAGCTCACGAGGTATATTCACGGTCTCTATGCCTTTCCATTTCCAGTATTCGGCGTGGCCGTCCGCCATAGAGATTGTCACACCGTCTTTATGACGTATTGGAGGAACACTATGCCATTTCCACATTGGATAAAGATAATGAACGTAGAAATCGTTGTCCATCGGCGTCTGTCCCATATCAATAAAGACTGCCCGCTGACCCGCACCGGGACTGATTATATCAGTCAGCCTTGTAAGTTTCAGAACTGTACTACCGACACGTTTGCCGATATTTGTTTTTACCCAGTTTAGCGCAACTTGCTTATATGTTCCTTCTACAGTGTAACCATTGGCAGAAATGACTGGAGTATAGGTAACCGGATGGTGCGCCAAGCCACGTGGACAACGGTAAACATCCACATTTTTTAGGTAGGGCCACAGGGCACCTTTATCAGGATTTTCTATTAGGGCACTGCGGCTTTCAGGGAAGTAAAAGGCTTGGCCTAGCCAGCCTTCTACTTGACCTTGTCTTTCGATATCACCTTCCCTTATCCAATAATCATGGCTGACAACTGAGACAATTTTGCCATCGTGCTCTTCTGCATAAACGAGCCACGCGAGAGTGAGCTGCTTGAGATTGTTCAGACAGACCACACGCTGGCCCTGTTCTCTGGCGCTGCGTAGCGCCGGGATAAGTAGGGTCAGCAGCAGCGCGATAATCGCGATCACCACTAACAGCTCTATTAACGTAAAGCCTTTAGCTTTTCGCATGGCGGATTATTCTCCGTCTTTTGTGCTGTTCTAAGTTGCGAAAACAAAGTCCCGGTATCCGGGTACAGTCGGCTGCTACATCTGGAACCTTCACTCAATAATCACGTACCACAATCGAATCCCGACCAACTAAGTATCGCTCTGAGCCGTTAATCTTTAGATTATAGACCTTGCCCGTATAAAGTGTTGATCTTTTGGTTACGCTCTTAATACCGATTGAACCTTTTGCAGTTTTCAGTTTCATCCCTGCTTTCAGGTTCTGCAGCGAGAGCCATTGCCCTGATTCTGCAAGGAAGTAATGGTTCTCTGCTACGCTGAGACAATTTCCGCTTTCGAGCAAAACATCGTAACACGCGAATGTTCCTTTGTGTTCTTGCACTTCCTGAATTTTGCTGAGGCAGTTCATGTCGTAGATACTTTGCCCCAGGGCAGCCTTTGATATTGGAACAAGGGTGTCATTTACCCATACGCCGGTCTCAGCAGTAAAACAAGCCCTGCCTTTGGGCGGTGGTAGTGGGTGTGTTGTAAATGCCCAAATGTCACCTGTTGTTATATTGCCCTCGCTATCTACCTCATCTATTCGCCAGTAGCAATGCGTATAGTACGACGATCCAATAAGTTCGGGCGGCATATAGCTGGTGGCAACCTGGCGGCCTCGATATATGCCGGTCGTATCGGAGGTATTGGCAATGGCAACGGCGTTTCTATAAGCATTGACGAAAGCACCAAAGTATACATCGTGGGAGACGGCGTTAAGGCTAGCAGTCCAAGTCAATGTGACAGGTCCCTCAACATCGACTGCCCCGTCGGCAGGATATGGATTCGAAACCTTGTCAGGCAAAGGACGCGGTTGTTCGCTCGGTGACAGGCTGGCTTCTGTTGTGTCACCGTAGGCGCCAATATTAATCCGACTGCCGTGGGGTATTGGCTCATTTAATATACCTACGTGAGGATCGCCGGCATCGACACATGGGCTGGTGACTTTGTCCAGCACCCATATATCAAACCGAGGCCAGTATCGGCCCCGCTCGGAGCGTAGATGATAGTCGTCGTTGTCTGGATCGACGAAGAGCGGATCGTCCGTAATGACACCTTCGTCTCCTCGTTCGACACAACTGTACCTAGCTTGGCATCCGAACAGGTCGCCGTCGATATTGTTCCAGAGAATAGTGTTGGTGATGTCCGGCTGTGAGCCGGCGTAGGCTTCGATGCCGGAATTATTACCCACGATTGTCAGATTGCTGAGAGTCGGTGAACCATCGGCAATAAAGATGCCCATGAAGCTGTCTCTGATTATGAAATTCCTCAGGATACTGTCGGGGCCTTCGCCGTTGTAAAACGAAACCACAAAATCACCCGGATTCCAGAGCACCGGCGCGCCGGCTGGACTTACAATAACACCCTGCACAGTTATCTCTTTACCCATGAAGTTAATTTCTTCAAGGTACAATCCCGGATAGACCAGAACTACCTGGCCGTCCGTTGTCGCCTCGATGCCCTTCCGGATGGTTGCGAAAGCTGTTTGCAGCGTCGATCCGTTGTTGTTATCGTTTCCATTTACCTCATCGACGTAGATGGTTCTTCCCACGACATCTGGTGGTGCTGCTGCTGCTCCGACCGTAAAGCTCCAGACATCGCCTTTATGCGTGGTGATGATATCAAACTCATCGACCCGCCAGTAGTAGGTCTTGCCTGATTCAAGGAGGCCGGGATCATAAGTTGTGGCTCCCTGCGGGCGTCCTTCGGAGGCGTTGCTTACCTCGGTAAAATTATCACCGAAGTACACCCTATGCAGTCTCGCATGATAACCCGGCTGCCAGCTAAGGGTCACATTGGGGTCTACAAATTCGGCGCCGTCAGCGGGCTCAGGGTCATAAGCCGTGCCGGATGGAATCCTAAAACTCCAGACATCTCCCGTCCACGGGCTGTCCGGGTGCTGATCATTGATCTCATCGATTCGCCAGTAATAAGTTGTCCCCGGAACAAGGCCATCCGGGTAAGGAAAACCGGGAAAGCCGACAACAAAAAACGCCGAGTTCTGGTTGCCCCGGAACGTTCCCCCGGTGCCGTATTTTACATTATCATAATTTTCGCCGACATATATATCGAATGAGACCACATAAGGTCCCGGCCGCCAGTTAAGATTCACCCATGTATCCTTATGGATGGCGCCGTCAGGCGGGCTCGGATTCGAGGCTTTTGACCATCCCCTGCCGGCCAGGCTCAGCACTAAAACTGAAGTTATATAAATCGCTTTTTTAAACATTATAGTACTCCCTCAAATAAAATTACCGTTAAAAATTACCACATTCACCAAATGCTTTTCCTCTCATTTCTCAATCCCTTCAAAAA
>DQCG01000421.1:0-2644 GCA_003533825.1 Phycisphaerales bacterium | reverse complement strand
CAGGCCTCGTCATCCCTGATCTCATAGCCCCAGCGAATGTAGAGGCTCTCGCGGCGGTCGGCCATCGCACCCAGACTGTATTCAACAACCTGCCAGGTATCATCCGTTAGGCCGGCCTCCGTATCCTCGTACTCCCAGACCGGTGCCCATCCGGTTCCGTCTGCAGACAGTTCAATCACGGCACGAACATAGTCGGCCTCATCGGTATTGAGCCAGCGTGCGAACTGAAGCTTGATGTCGCAATAGAGGCGGCAGTCGAACGGCCCTGCGGTCAGGCAGTGCGGTCCATCGGCGGCTGTGGTGTAGTCCCCCTGGAGATTCACGCCGTAGACGTTCTCGCCGGTGCAGCCGCAGTCAGGATCAGGATTGCCGTGCTCGGCTGAACCGAGACCGGCGGGTATGCCGAACTGCCATTGCCCTTCTGCCGTGAAGTCCGGCGTTTCATCGAGCGCCGTCTCGAAGATGACCTCCCTTGCACCCCGGCCCCAGTACTGCATCATAAGCTCAAGGTCATCAACATCGATAAGCCCGTCAAGGGTCAGGTCAGGAGCCTTACACGGCAGATCCATTGCCTCTAACCAGTGTTCGGCCAGAAATGCGATATCGGCTAAATCTACACCTGCCGGTTCGACGAAATCACCCACGAGCATCTGCTCCCAGGTGAGTTTCGGATAGATCGGCCGGCCGCAGCACATCCTCCATGCGTCATCGGTGCCATCGAAATCAGCTTCTGCAAAGTCCCAGCCGGCGGAAAGATACATCAACATTTCCTGCATTTCGGCGGTAGTCTTCCCCTGGCCGCCGTCACTTGTGGTCACGCCGCTGGTTTCTGTATCCCAGTAGCAGCTTTCAACAAGGCCACCCTTGCTGTTAGCACTGACCAGTCCGCCTGTCCAACTGCCTTCTGTTATCCCTTTTACTTTGCCGGTCGAATAGCATCTCAACACAGTGCCCCCCTGATTAAGACCAATCAGGCCGCCGACAAAATCCTCGCCGTGCACACCGCCTCTGGCGTAGCTGTCAGTAACAACAGGATCGTAGTTGAGAAACATATCCTCTTTCCAATTGAATCCAACCAATCCGCCAATGCGATCGTTAGATGACACGAAGCCGTGGGCACAACTCATTCGGATTGTACCGCCATTGAGCCCGACAAGACCACCGGCACAGTTGGTGTCAGCCAGCACTATGCCGGTTGCATAGCATGAGGAGATATCACCCAAGTGCCATCCCACCAAACCGCCGGCATTCTCCTCCCCGGAGACACTGCCGGTAGCATAGCAGGCATCAATATGACACTCTTTCGAGGTGTTACCGACAAGTCCACCAACAATATTTCTTCCTGAAACATCACCGGTAGCGCAGCAGTTAGAGAGTCTGGATGTTCTTATGTTTTCTCCGACCAGCCCTCCGATAACGGCGTCGCCGGAAACATTACTACTCGACTGACTATTCGAAATATCGCCGTAAGTCTCTCCGGCTAAGCCGCCGATGCTCTTATCTCCCGAGACCTCACCTGTTGCACGGCAATTTGAAATCTCCCCGCTATTTACTCCCACCAGGCCGCCGAAAGATTCACATTTGTCAAATGACGGGTGAATATCCTCCAGCGAACGTTGCTCTCCCGGCCCGACTGTACAGTTCGTATAGCAATCAGAAATGAATCCATAGTTCAATCCTGCCAAACCGCCTATAGTTCTTTCGCCCCGCACCTGACCGCCCTCAATAGAGCAATTGCTGAAAGAACCCGACTTTAAAGTACCCGCCAGGGCACCCACATTCCATACCCACTTCTTGCAGATGGAGGCCGGCCGTATATCGGGATTTGCCAGACTCAGCTCTTTAATCATGGCATTCGGATCGTCGATGTATCTGAACAACCCAAAAGCTCGAATAACGGCATCCTCAACCGGTTCCTCTTCGCCCGTTATGACATAACTCAGGTTTGATATCGTATGCCCGTTGCCGTCAAATACACCCTTGAACGGCAGCGAGGAACTGCCTATAAGATTTAACGAAGAGCCTCCAAAATCCTTCAGATCAATATCCGCCACGAGTTTGAAGTGCTTATCCCAGTTATTAGGCTCGGCGCCGATCGCGTTCATCTGCTCGGCAGTGTAGATTAGATAGGGATCGTTGAACTCGCCCGTACCGCCGGAAAATTCTACAGATAAAGCCGGAGACTGTAAAATTAGACACACTATTAATATTATCCAAAGTTCCACAGCTTTCCTGCACATTTTGATTCTCCCTTTATTTATTCAATCGAGACAAAAATACAGGCCGGCAATCACAAGCCCCATCAATATCACTGCCATTACTATGACCGACACAATCACATGTTGGATAGTAATACCGGCCAGGATCACGCCGGTTGTAGTGAAAATGGCAATACCCAGCTTCGTCCCCAGCGATCTGGCCAGCGTCGCAGCGAAACCGACATTCAGGGATGCAGTATTGATCGAACAAGCCGTTGTGGTCGCTTTAGTCGAAAGGGTCAGGATTCCAAAGAGGCCGAGTCCCGTCAGGAGCATCTCCTTTCCATAGCCATGCCGCGACAGTTGTTGCCTTAGTGCGTACCTGGCCCGAAAAAACAAGACCCTGGCCCCAAACTCTTTGCAGTTCATAAACTGCGCAATTTCAG
>DQCG01000680.1:2903-3837 GCA_003533825.1 Phycisphaerales bacterium | reverse complement strand
GGAATCGGCCGGGTATAACCAAATCCGAAGCATCCAGGCGTGCGAAGCCCTGGCGGATCATCTGGCTTCCCTGCCGGAGGTAAAGGCGCTGGGGATATCGGGCGGAGTCTTCTTCGGGGGCGGCGGGTGGGCAGTGATTGGTGAATACCTGCCGGGGGCAGGAAAGAGTGGATCGGGCAGACCTCTCGCACGGAAGGCCGCCTTTGTCAACGTCAGCCGCGATTACTTCGAGGCGATGGAAATCCCGCTGTTGCAGGGGAGGCTCTTCGACCAGCGAGATCATCTCCCGAATGCGGAAAAGGTCGCGATCATCGACGAATCCCTGGCGCGCAAGCTCCGCCCGGATGGCAATGCCCTCGGCTGTTTTATACAATGGGGTGTGTTTACCAAAGCGGATTCCGACGATCACTACCGGGTAGTTGGGATCGTCGCCCATGTTCCGGGCATAGAGGATCGGGATGTCCGTGCCCAGATGTATAGACCCACCGAAGCGAATGAGTTGGCCTCATGCCTTTGCCTGCATGTCGCGAACAAGGAGTCGATTGATGTTCTGCGGCGACGAATCACAGAGGAAGTTCACAGGGTCGATCCGCGTATCCCGGTCCTGTCGATAGCAACGCTGGCCCAAAAACGCTTTGAAGACGGATCCGTATGGCGGGCGAGATTCGGCGCCCGCCTGGCGCTGGGGGCCGGGACGGCGGCTTTGTTTCTGGCGACGCTGGGCATCTACGCGATCAAGAGTTACATGGTCGCCTCGCGCACCTCGGAGATCGGCATCCGCATGGCTCTGGGAGCGACGCATGGAAGCATTATGGGCATGGTCCTGAGGGATGGACTGGTGTCTACGGTGGTTGGATTGATAGTCGGGCTAACGATGGGATTGGCTGTGGCCAAGGTCGCGGCCAGTATGCTCTACGGCATCAGCCCGATCGAT
>DQCG01000680.1:0-2897 GCA_003533825.1 Phycisphaerales bacterium | reverse complement strand
CGCCTCGCTGCTGGCCGGCTACATCCCGGCCCGAAGAGCGGCGCGAGTCGATCCGATGGAGGCGTTACGGTACGAATGAAAGAATTTAGTCGGCAGCCGGTAGGCAGTTGTCGACAAAAGAAAACTTAACCTAATGAGAACCGAAAACCGGCTACCGAAAACTGACAGGATTTGGCATGGATATACCAAGAAAATATTCAAAACGTAAACGTATAATTCGCCGTGTTCTTTACGTCACTACAGGCCTGATACTTATTGCCTTAGTAAGTATAGGTATTTCCCGCCTGGAACCGGCCGCACCATCGGTGGATCGACGTACGCTCTGGATTGATATGGTCAAACGAGGTCCGATGTTACGCCAGGTTCGCGGTGTCGGCAATCTTGTTTCCGAGGATGTCCTGGTGGTTCCTGCGACGGTAAGCGGGCGTGTTACACAAATTCTCGTAGAACCTGGCACAGTCGTGGATGCCAACACCGTGATCCTTCAATTAAGTAATCCCGAATTGAAACTCGAGTGGCTCAACGCCCAGTCCGGACTGAATTCAGCGAAGGCAAAACTGGATTCTCAAAAAACACTGCTCCAGGACCAATTATTAGGCATGGAAGCTAATCTCGCCCAGATGGAGGCCAACTTGAGGGAATATCAGCTTACAGCACAGGTGGATAAAAACCAGTATGAGGAAGACTTGATTTCCGAACTTAGATTTAAGCTTTCCCAGGCCCGTGTGGAGGAACAGGATAAACTGCTTGAGATTAATAAGAGTCGATTGAACATGTTTAAAGATTCAACTTCCCCGGCCCAACTGGCTGAGGCTGAGGCGGCCGTACATCAGGCGGAATCGCTGTTTAACCTGAGAAAAAGCCAAATTGATTCATTGTCCGTGCGTGCCGGTACATCGGGAGTGTTAGCGTCTGTAAAGGTAAAAATTGAGTTAGGCCAGTCGGTCTCGGCCGGGACAATATTGGCCAGAATTACCAATCCCAAACGTCTTAAAGCCCGGTTAAAGGTCCCGGAAGTCCAGGCCCGCGATGTAAGCATAGGCTTATCCGCGGAAGTCGATACATACAACGGCACTATTTCCGGGACGGTATCACGTATTGATCCGACGGTCATGGAAGGCAACGTAACGGTGGATATTAAACTAAACGGCGAACTGCCCGATGGCGCCAGGCCGGATTTATCTGTTGTTGGCACGATAGAAATTGAACGTTTGGACGACATAATATATGTAGGGCGGCCGGTTTTTGCCTCGAATCAGAGTGCTGTGGAATTGTTCAAGCTTCTCGAAGACGGTAAATTTGCAATACGTACACATGTACAGCTCGGACGCAGTTCGGTCAGTACCATAGAAGTCATTGAAGGATTGGCTCCCGGCGACGAAATCATCCTCTCGGATATGTCGCAGTGGGATGAGCATGATAAGATTCGGTTAAAATAGAACTATATGAGTGCAGAACAAAGAATATAGAACTGGAAATAAATGTGACAACTTTTGATCAGGACTTAACAGAAATGATGATTAAACTCAACCATATTCAAAAACGTTACAACAGTCGTGCAGGATTTGTCTATGTGCTGCAACAGATTAACCTGGCCATCGAAGAAGGGGAATTCGCCACCATTATGGGGCCTTCCGGTGCGGGCAAGACGACCTTGCTGAACATCATCGGCATGCTGGATGGCGAATGGGAGGGTGAATACTTCCTCGATCATAATCCCGTGCACGAACTCAAGCCCAAGCAGCGTATGGCTCTGAACCGCCGGTACATCGGCTTTGTCTTTCAGAACTTTAATCTTCTGGATAGTCTCACTGTATACGAGAATCTGGAGGCTCCGCTGTCCTATCGCAACGTCAAGAGCTCCGAGCGAGCCAGTATCGTCTGTGACACGCTGGACCGTTTCGGCATTGTGGGCAAAAAGGACCTGTACCCCAGCCAGCTTTCCGGCGGCCAGCAGCAGCTCGTGGGCGTGGCGCGAGCCGTGGTGGCCAGCCCCAAGCTCATCCTCGCGGATGAGCCCACGGGCAATCTGCATTCGAGCCAGGGCAAGGACGTCATGACCCTGCTCAAGAAGCTCAATCGAGAAGGCACCACGATTATCCAGGTAACCCACAATGAAGGCTATGCGGCCTACGGCAATCGCATCATTAAACTCAAAGACGGCTGGCAGGATGGCGAGGTTATCATCGGACAATCGGCACGAAAGGAATAAGCTATGGCGACTCTATGGCAAGATATCCATTATGGCATCCGAATGTTGAGAAAGAGTCCTGGATTCACGGCTATTGCCTTGATAACGCTTGCGATTGGTATTGGGGCCAACACGATCATGTTCAGTGTGGTCAACGCCCTCCTTCTACGCCCTCTGAATAAGGATCCGCACCAATTGGTGGCTTGTCATGCGCGCAACATCGGGTACTTCCCTTATTCCATCTATGTCGGAGTGCGTGAAAGCAATCCGGTGTTTAGCCACTTGATGGCCTACAAGCATGAGGTGCTCACCTTGGAGCAAGGGGATATTGCAGGGCGTGCATTCGCGATGTTCGTCTCGGCCAACTACTTTTCCACCCTGGGCGTCGCGCCGGCGCGACGGGCAACCAGGATCGAACCTGTGACCGCGCTGAGATACGAATGATAGAAAAACAAGATATAACGGAATTATCAAATGAGTACATTAATCAACGACATTAAATACGGTTTTCGGCAACTGCGTAAGAGCCCCGGTTTCACGGCGGTCGCGGTGCTGTCACTGGCCCTGGGTATTGGGGTTAATACGGGGATCTTCAGTATTATCAACGGCATCCTGTACAAGTCTTTGCCCGTCCGCAATCCGCACGAGTTGCGTGTGATCAACTGGACATGTGAGATAATTTATAATCCGGATAAGATGCGCGAAC
>DQCG01000239.1:4692-5861 GCA_003533825.1 Phycisphaerales bacterium | reverse complement strand
GTCGGGTGCCGGTCGCGACAGGTGCTGAAGAGATTATGGTGCAGACTGATCGGCCCATCGGGCTCGCGGTAGGAAGCACACATCGCGTGCGGGCCTTTCGGATGGATGCTGTCATTGATCGCCTCGCTGAGGATGGACCACTGGATCGTAAAATTGCTTCCGGCACGAAAATCGTGGGTCCCGTCGATCGCCCAGCTCAGCGAGATATGGTCCAAGATCATATCCGAGAAATCGTCGGTGCTCAGGGTATCGGGGCCGCTCGGTTCTTTGTTCTTGTCGCCCAGGCGGACCCGGATGTATCGGATAATGACATCGCGGCAGTCTTTCACGCTGAGAGTATGATCGCGCAGCGTGATACCGTCGCCGGGGGCGGTCTGGCCGGCAATGGTCAGGTTAGATTTATCGATTTGAAGCTTGGATTTAAGCTGGATAGTGCCGGAGATATCGAAGACGATGGTGCGGGGGCCGCCAGCCGAGACGATTCCTTGCCGCAATGAGCCGGGCCCATCGTCTTCGAGGTTAGTAACATGGTAAACGTCGCCGCCACGGCCACCTTTGGCGAACCGGCCGAAACCTTCAGCGCCGGGAAACGCAAGCTGCCTGTTACCGCCCTGCCCGCCGAAAACAGGCGTTATCAGCACTGATAGACTCAATATTACAATGATTCCCGCCCATGTTGTGATAGATTTATGCATCTATGCACCCTTTCAGTATATTGCTGTCATAATCCGAGATCGTCCACCGGGTAAGCCAGAACCACGCGAAATCCGTAGCTGTAGAACCTGCCGGCGGGCGTGCCGCCGCCTCGATTGGCCGAGCGGCAGTGCGTGGGATATAGCCCCCAGGAGCCACCCCGACAGACACGGTAGGTCTTATCGCCGTAATCGCTGTTTATTGGGTCCGCCTGCGGACTGCAACTATAGTAATCGGCGGCATACCAGTCCAGGCACCACTCCCAGACGTTGCCCAACATGTCATACAGGCCGAGCTCGTTCGGGCGTTTTGTCCCTACCGGATGCGTCTCTTCCGCGCTGCCGGGATTGTGCCATGCAACTTCTTCCGGATCATTCGAGCCTGGATATATGAAATTGCAGCTTTTCGTACCACCCCGAGCTGCGTATTCCCACTCGGCTTCGGTCGGCAGGCGATATACATATCCGTCCGGCAGC
>DQCG01000239.1:0-4625 GCA_003533825.1 Phycisphaerales bacterium | reverse complement strand
CCAGGAAACCATCTCGACGGGAAGCTCATCACCTTTGTATTTGCTCGGATTGGTCCCCATCAAGGCAAACCACTGCGCCTGAGTAACTTCACAAGTCCCCATCCAGTAGCCGCGGCTAATCTTCACCTGGTGAACCGGTTTCTCATCGTTCGGCCCCGATTCGGCCGAGCCCATCCGGAACTTGCCGGCTTTTATATAGACGCACTCGACTCCGAGGCCGGGAATGATTAGGTTTTGTTTTGGTGTCGGGCTATTCGCCGGCGGTACATTGGGCTCATCAGCAGATTCAGACTGTGCATACAAAACACTGTTGAGAGTCGATAAAAATATAACAATAAGGGCAATTTTTCGCATCTTTCGTTCACCTGAGAAGCCCTGCGCCCAGTACCCAGAATTAGCAAAAGAAACAGAATTGAGCTAATGGTTCGCTTCGACGCCTTCAATGGCTATTAGCGAGCCTGTAGATGCACCGGCACGCAGTTTCTTTGCATTTTGATATTCTTTTGAATTGTACCAGGCTTTTGCTTTGGCCAGGGATGGAAACTCCAGAATGATCAACCTCCGGCTTTCTTCGGAACCCTCCAGTGTTACTGCTTCGCCGGCCCTGGCAATGAATCGCCCGCCGTATTGCGCGATCGTACCCGGCCCTACCTTCAGGTACTCTTTATATTTGTCCCAATCGGTGACCTCAACGCGAGCAATTACGTATGCCGACATTTTCATTCTCCTTCCATATCCGCCCAAAGCGATCAAAGGGATGTGTTCCGGACGCGAAAGCACTTTTAATTGCAGATTTTCATCGTCCAACTTTGAAATCGGCAATCAATTAGTTCCTGTCAGCCTTCTATTTTGTCGATGACCACCTGTATATACTTCTGTCGGTGGCCTATGCGTCTTTTGCTGTTTTTGCGCTTGCGATGGTGCATCGGATAGAGCTTTTTGCCCTTGATAACAGCTTCTTCGGCGTTGGTTTTGAATGAGGTAATCACCTTCGCACCTTCGAGTAACGGCGTACCGACTTTGACTTCTTCGCCGTCACTTATAAGTAAAACCTTATCCAGCTCGATGGTCTCGGTATCGGGCGAAATATCCGTCAGATCGATATTCAAACAATCGCCTTCGGCGACCTTATATTGCTTTGAGCCTTGTTCAATGACTGCATACATTTCTAAAAAACTCCAGGTTTCCAAACTTTCAAAAATTCGAATCGAGGCCACATTTTACATATTCAGCCTTTTTTGTAAAGTAAATTATTGTATATTTTTGTATTCTATTGCCGAGAATGAAGTTGGAATGCCTCGTCTGAAGCTCGGCATGGAGAAATCTTCACCCTGAGCGTAGTCGAAGGGTATTTTTTAGGAGCGATTTGATGCAGATAGCAATGATACAGGACAAAATCGTGCCGGCAAAGGAGCTCGATCCGGTCTATTTCGACCGCGGCATATTCTTCGGCGACGGGGTTTATGAGGTAGTGAGGAGCTATAACGGCAGGATTTTCGCCCTCGAAGAGCACTTGCAGCGATTCGCCGGCAGCCTGTCGGCGATAGAAATAACCGGCGTGGATATCGACCTTATACGTTCCCGGATTCTGAAGGCCTTCGAAGCCGCCGGCATTGCCAACGCCAAGATATATTTTCACATTACCCGTGGTTCGCAGCCGAGAGACCGTGTCTGGAATGCCGCCCTGAAGCCAAATTTCTTCCTGACTGTCTCAGAACTGTCCGATAATACCGAAGAAAAGACACATGGTATAGCAGTCTCGACACATCCCGACTGGCGATGGAAACGGTGCGACATCAAATCCCTCAACCTTCTGGCGAACGTCCTGGCCAGCAATGACGCCGCCCGGAAGGGCTGCGGCGAGGCGATTCTTGTCAATGAGTCCGGCCTTATCACCGAAGGTGCAGGCTCGGCATTTTTCGCCGTCCGGGGGCAGGCTTTGCAGACCGCCCCGCTGACTGCCAATATCCTGCCGTCCATTACCCGCGAATTCGCCATCAAAGCGGGCAGAAACATCGGACTGGAAATAACCGAGAAATCGCTCACACCGCAAGAGGCGACTGAGTCGGACGAGCTTTTCATCGCCGTCACCACGCGGGATATCGTGGCGGTAGTCAAATTCGACGAGACAGCCATCGGAGACGGTAAGCCCGGCAAGTACACGAAACTGCTCGCCAAAGAATTTCTCTCGTTCACGGCGTAATGCTCATAACAATCGACTCTTACGGAGCGGGTCGATACAGCCGGATATCGTCAAAGAACATCTTGCCGGAGCCTCCGGGCACCGTCAGGTTGCCTCTGGTACCAAGTCCGATTGCAATCCTGTCGACATTGCTCAGGTTGATGCCCCGATCGGCGAAGGCCTGTAAAGGAATAATCCATTCGGACCAGGTGTCGATCTGTGCAGCAGCGGGATTATCATGAACAATCATCTCAAGTGCACCGGTGCTGTTGGATATTGCGACATACAACGGCTCTGCACCATTATTCGGCCCGCCTCTGAACCAGATCGACAATTCATTAACGCCTTGTTCGGTCCAGTCGCGCACGGCACTCAATGTCAGCTCCACTTCCGAATACATTGCGTAGCCCTGCTTATTGTTGTCGAAGACAAGCGGCATGGACTGGCCGCCGCCGTGAACGATGGTTTCCTCTGTATAAGAAGGCGTGGTTTCGTCCCCTACGGCCGCTCCTGTACCGTTACCGGGATAATAAGGATCGCTTCCCGGCATGCCGAAGCCAAGACCATCGTGCCACGCATACCATATTTGATTTTCACCGGCATCGTAATCCTCGAAGTCGTCGATAATAGCAAAACCGGCCGTCGTAAAGCTCCAGACACCGCCTATCCACGGGCTTTCCGGATTGAGATTGTTGACTTCATCGATGCGCCAGTAATAAGTGCTCTCCCATGCAAGCTTACCGGGATCGTAGCTCTCGTCACCGAGTGTCCCGGTACCTTTATACTCGGGTGAAGCTGTCGTGGCGTTTTTCACTGCTTCTTCATCGGCGCCGAAGTATATCTCGTGCGAAACGGCCTGAAGTCCCGGCTTCCATTGAAGAACGGGCGTCTGCTTCACATCCACGGCACGGTTTGCCGGCTTGGCGCCATAGGCTTTAAGAGGTTCATACGGCGAGAGATTGTTGCCGGGAATGATCATTCGTTCCGGGACGCCGGGCCCCTGCCAGGCTACCTGGCAATGGTCACCGCCGGCTTCCTCTTTCCAGATCGCCATGATGTAATATTTGTTGCCGCCTATCAGTGGGACAGGTTCGGACTGCTCCTCGCCGCTTCCCCAACTATTCGGACTCGAGTAGCTGCTCTCATGAGCAATCAGCCTGACGTTGCTCGAGTCATCATCGCCGCTCATCCACAATTCGCCCTGGTTGTCGGTGCAGAGCCAGAATGTATAGTCGCCCGTAGCAGGCGCATAGACCCAACCATGAATCCGGCCTCCATACATCTCGAGGTCCTGGTCCCATGAAAACTCTTCCAACAGCTCCGTCACATCAGGATTGTTCGGGTATCTCGAATTATCCTTCAGGGTATTTATATCGGCACTGCTGATGTTATCCCACCGCTCCATGACGACCGAGCCCAGGCCCGGGACGGTAGTAGTAAAACTCCAGATATCGCCCTTATGTGTAACAGCGGCATCGAATTCATCGACTCGCCAATAATACGTCTTATTAAACTCGAGCGGGCCGGGAGTATAGTTTGTAACCGCCTGCGGGGGGCCGGCGGCGGCATCGTTCACATCGTCGAAATTGTCACCGAAGTAGACCGTGTGCAATTTCGTACCAAAGCCCGCCGTCCAACTCAGAGTGGTGTTCGGATCTACGAACATCATACCATTCGTTGGCTCGGGCTCGTATGCCTTCTTTGGGGGAATTGTAAAACTCCAGACATCGCCTATCCACGGACTGTTCGGCTCGGCGCCGTTGACCTCGTCAATCCGCCAATAATAGGTCGTGCCCGGGACAAGACCGTCCGGATACACAAATCCCGGAAAACCGGCAACATAGTATTCCGCCGTCTGGTTGCCTCGGAACGTATCACCTGTACCGTCGCTCACATCAATAAAATTGCCACCCAGATACACATCGTGCGAGGCCGCAAAACCCCCCGGCGACCAGCTTAAGCTCACCCATGTGTCCATATACATCGAACCGCTGGGCGGGTCGGGATTCCAGGCTTTAGGACGAGCCGCCAGTTTTTCTATTTCCGCCGGCAAAAGTACCCGGTTATAGATGCGCACCTCATCCATCAAGCCCTCGAAATAGCCGTAGGCCATTCCGCCGAATTGAATAGGCGAATTCACTATCGCCCTCGGAGAGCTTAAGCCCGTATGAACCGCAAGGCCGTTAAGGTAAATCGTCGGTTGTTTGTTATCGTAGACAATCATGATGTGATTCCAATCGTCTCCAAGCTCGGTCTCGTATACGGCAGTCGCAGGCATATAGTTGCTTCCATGCTCGTAAACGACAATGCCGTTCGTTCCGAGCGACAGTCCGGCTCCTGCGTTTTCTTCTCCCCCGTGCTGCGGATCAAATGCGTACCTCTGATTATTTACTCCGGCGGTACTGGTTGTATTCTCAGCATCTATTTCGTGTGTGGCTGATGT
>DQCG01000105.1:7757-9656 GCA_003533825.1 Phycisphaerales bacterium | reverse complement strand
CGGTCCGCTTGACGGATTGGAAGCGCCGGGCGTAGGCAGCTCGAAGAACTCGAAGTCATCGCCGCCGTTGGGCGCCCGGCCGTAAGAGACATCGGTGGTCTGGGGCTCGTAGAAGACTTTGTCAATCTGCTTGAGGCCGGCGTCGAACAGGCCTATCATTTCATTGTCGGCCGAGAGCCTGAAATCCACATGGCCGGGCTGATTGTTGTTGTCCGCGATCAACACGGCGAAACCCTTGCCGGCGATGAAGCTCAGCGAACCGAGCGGATGTTTATCAGGCTGGGTGACGGGATTGTCCGTCAGGTACAGGCCGGTCAAATCAACCGGGGAGGCCTGGGGATTATAAAGCTCGATAAAATCATCTTCTAACAGTACAAGACCGTCGGCAAGCAATTCGTTTATCCTGAGCGTCTTCTGGTCGCCGAGCGGCTGGGTGATATTGGCCTGGCCGAAGGTCGGTAAAGTCAAGGTCCACCGGCCGGTAAATCCGATTCTGCCGATGGACAGGTCGGGCAACTGGAGGCCGAACTCGACCGAATCGAGCAGCTCGCCGCCGGCGTTATAGAGATATACGCCCTCGCCGTCGCCGTTAAGTGCGAAGCCCAGATGGATGCCGGAGCTGGTCGTGTCGGAATCGGCATAGAGTACGAGGTATTCGTCCGGCCTGATGGAAGTCCCCGCGGGAAAGACAAATTTCCCCGGCTCATCCGGGTTGTCCGTTATGCTCACGCCGGACAGACTAAGCGTGGCCGAACCGTCGTAATACAGCTCTATCAGGTCGGGGGAGATAATTCCTCGATCTGCGGTTGGGCTGTTAATCGCCAGCACTTCGTTGATTATCAGCTTCGAATAAGATGTGTCGATGGTCCATGTTCGCGAGGCGGTCGGCTCCTTTTCGCTTTGCCAGAGGCCGGCGGAGTTCTTGCCGATGACGTCAACGGTATAGGTCTGGCCGTTGAGAAGGTTGCTTAACACGATTGGCGTATCCACCGGCAGCTCTTCGCTCCAGGGCTCGCTGTTGAGGCTGTATTTGTAGTGCGTAATGCCCGGCCCGCCGACGATAAGAGTAGCATCCGTTCGATAGGTCACCTCATCAGGCTCGCCGCAGATCGCCGCCCCGGCCGGCACGTAGGCACCCATATCCAGGCCGCAGGGTCCGGCACCGATGGCGGGTGAGCCGGCCTTGAGGCGGAAGTCCGCCCCCGCATCGACAAAAACCGGGTCGGAGTCGATATTGCCGACGCCGTATGAATGCCACTGTACCGGCAGAATCGAGTTGTTTACGGCCAGGATTGTCAACTCGTCAATACCCTCGATAGCCAGGGGGGTATTCCGGAAAATGTTGCCGTCCACGTACGCACCCTGGCCGGGGCGCCGGCCGGGAAGGCCGAGCTCGAAGTATATACCGGCTCCTAATGTGTCGCTGACTGTGTTGTTCACGAATGTAAGAAAGGCCTCGTTCTTAACCTGGGCCACGTGATCGTTGTTATAGAAGATGTTGCGGGCCATTACGTAATGCTTGGCGGCTCCGGCGGAAATTACGTTCGACTCGCCCGATGCCTGGTTGAGCTCATCTTTGATGTAGTTCATGAAGAGGTTGCCCTCGATATGTGCGTCGCACTCGAGGTCGAGGGCATCATCCCCGCCGCCCATGAAGATATTGTTCATGATCTGCGGGATGGGATCGGGGCGTGACTTTCCGTCGAAGTCAATTGCGTCGTTGTGACCCGGCGTGGTTCCGAAGACATTGTTCTCGATTATGAACTGCCCTCCGGCGGATATGCCGCTGCCCCAGATATGCTCGGTGCGGTTGTTAGTGGGGGTCTGCCCGTCGGCACAGGTGTCGGTGAATACCGAGTTGCGCACTATCAGCGACGAATCTCTGGAGATAATACGTTG
>DQCG01000105.1:2421-7695 GCA_003533825.1 Phycisphaerales bacterium | reverse complement strand
TCCTGCATCGTGTTTACGAACTGGAGGCCGTCCCAAGTGCCGCCTGCTTCGGGCGTACGAGTGAATCGAATCTGCTCGTATTCTGTGCCCTCGGCGATAAGGAGGCCCTTGATATCCATTTTTGCATCCGGGTCGAAAAAGACTGTCGTGCCGGGCAGAATGGTCAAAACGGCGCCCGGCGGGACGGTCAGCTCGCCGGTGACGCGGTATGGACCTTCATGCGGCGCCCAGACGGTGTCATCTGAGAGCGAGCCTTCAGGCAGGTCAATCTGTGCTCTCTCGAACCATGTATAACCCTGGTCGGTGACGGTCGAATCCGGATCCGGATCGGCGGCTGGATCTCCCGCGTTTATACACGGCGACGTCTCGGCGAGACGGTAGTCGTGATTTGCCTGGTCGGCAAACATCGGGTTTGTGTTGAGGTTGCCGGTGCCCGGCCAGGGTTCGCCGAATATGTCGGAGTAGCTGATGTGAATATCGGATTCGATGTACGGACTCTGGACGTCGACCGGGTCGGTGGCGTCGATTATCGAGTTGGTCACGTTGTAAATAATGGTGCCGCTTGTGACGCCGTACTTGTTGTGGGACTGGATGCCGACGTCACGATGTCCCGGCGCCTTGTCGGTCACTATTGTTGTGTGGTCGATGTTGACGACGGCGGTAGCGCCGTTGACCGTCTTGGTCGCGATGGTGGCGATTGTAGGGTCTTCGGGCGCCTTGTTGTTCTCGACGATAAGGCAATAATTGATATCCACCTCGCCGCCGTAAACGCTGATACCCTTGTCCTTGCAGTCGCGGACGATGAAATCCTGGATTGTGACTTCGGAGCCGAGCGTGTCGATGCCGTCGTCGTCAATGTTCGCTGCGACACCGTTGAATAATGTGCACTGCTGCCCGGACTGCTGGCCGTGTATGTAGATGCCGTCGGCGTCGTCGTTGGCGTGCATATCCGTGATCCAGCTATTCTCGAAAAGCAGTGCCGTGCCTGATATCTCCGGCCCCATGACGGAGCGGGCGAAGAGGCAATTCCGGAATGACAAGTCGCAGCCGGAGGTGACATGACCGATTTTGCCTGCGTTGTCGGTCAGCGAACAGTATTCGAAGACAAACGTTGTACCCGATGCCCGGATGGTGGGGCCGGAATTCGAGTGGCCGACTCTCGGTGAGTGTCCGGCCTGCGTAATATTCGTGTAGAGGAAGGTTGACGTCGCTGCGTTTTGATGGTGCAGTTCGCCCCAGTTTTTGCCGGGAGTGTATGCCGTGATGGTCACCGGCGAGTCGGCCGTGCCGAGCGACTGAATGGACCCGGCAACGTCGATATCGGTGCCGTTGCTGCCGGAGGATACGCCGTCGATGAGGACGAGTGTTCCGGGATTCAGCGTCAGCACCGCACCGTGGGAAATCGTGAAGTCACCACCGGTGATATGATAAATACCGCTCCACGTCTGTGACCTGGCTACGTTTCCGGATTCCCTCTTAATTGGTTCGCCGCTCCAGTCGGCCAGGGCCTTGCTTGTGCTGGTACCGTTGACCTCGACGCTGAGGGTGAAATCGCCGGTGCCGTCAAAGCCGACCAGCGCGCTGCCGAGGCCGTTATACATCGTGACGCGGTCGGTGGACAATCTGATGTTCGAATTGTCGGCGACCGAGAGTTTCGCCTCGGTGTCCCAGAGATTACGATTGATTGTGCCGTCATCGTTCAGAAGCTCCACTCGCACAAGGATGGGTATGCCGGGTAGATAACTGTCGCGAACGATTAGATTGGGGGTGATATTTTCCGTTTTTGGAGGGAGCCAGCCGGTGCCGCCGCTGTTATTGGGAAAATTGCTGGTCGAGCCGGTGTCGTACCAGACGTCGATATATCCGCCGTCGACCTGGTTACCCGTACCGTTGGGGCCGTCGAAAGCCTGAACGATAATTCTATTGATGCCGGGATTGAGGAATACGCCACGAAAGGACCATGTGCCGTTTTTCTGAGAGAAGTCGGATTCGGCGACCAACCGGCCGTTGACGGAGACCGATTGCGTGTCGATTGCATTGGCGGTTCCTTCGAGGTTCGTAACTGGTATGTTGGTGCTATGGAAGCCGTTGACCACAGGCAGGTTGCTGTTGATTGCGAACTGCTGCGGAATCTGTGGTTCATCGCCTGCGTCGGGATAGCCTCCGTAAAGAATACTGTTCGTGCGGTCGATTATGAACTGCTTGATTCCCCGCTGACCCTCGATCTCCGAACTCGGCACCCAGTCGCCGAGGAGGCGGTCGACCAGCGGGAAAATATTCTCTTTCGCAAAGACCGTCTCAGCCAGTTCCTTGTACTGGCGATAGTAGAGCCGGATGACGCCGGGATGATTAAGAAGTCGCTCAAGACCGTCAATGCCCGCATAGACGAAGATGTTACGCTGCGGTTGGTAGTCGTGGTCGCCCTGGCCGAGCAGGGTGTCGAGATCGTGGCCAACCAGCCAGAACCGGGGATCTTCTACGCCTCGATACATCGCGTAGTCGTCGCCGGACCCGGAGGTAAGGCCGCCTTCCCGATTACCCGCCAGCGCATCGACGGCCAGAAATCGTATCCATTGCTCGAGATTGGTAACCCGTCCGACCTCGGTGACAAAGCGGTCATCCGTAATATCATCGTTGTTGAGTTTGTCGATCAGAGTGAACAGGTCAGACCAGTCATCTTCCGCCTCGTTTGTTTTCTTGATGTAGTTGTCTCGGTAATCGTCGGGATTAGGGGTTTGGCCGGGGCTTTTTTTGTAGTCGAGGTCGGCAACGGTCCGCGGGTGAGAGCCGTCTTCGTAGTAAGTGCAGCGATAGAGATTGCCGGCATCCTCGTCCGGGAAATGATTTTTTGCCCAGTCACTGTCGAATACTTCCAGGGTGGAGTACGAACCGTAGGTACGGCTGTAGTCGCTTTCGGCGAGGTTTTGCCCGTTTACCCGGAGCTGGATGATGCGCACGTCCGCCGCCGGCAGTCCCGCCATCTGGTAGATTACACTGCCCATCAGCTCAAGGTGCGGGTATTTGCTGTTGATGTTCAGTGCCGTGACGTTCTTCCACGAATCATCGCTGGGGAAATTGATGTGATAGCACATCGGCGGATCGGCCCGCTTGCGGTTGCCGCGGTTGCGAACGCCGACATTATAGCGGATTTCCGTGTACACGCCGTCTACGCTCACGAATGTTGCGTTCATCTGAGCATTACTCATCGGCTCGGCGGCGAAAAGATTTCCGCTATAGCTTCTGTCCCCTATGTCTTCGAGCTCTGCCAGCTCTTTTTCGGTCATTATCAGATAATAAACCGGCTGGCTGCCGGGGACCCATGCTTTTTTCGCGGCTGCCGAATCGTTCACCTGGTAAAGTGCGTTTGTTACCTGCTCGAGTGTTCCGTCAACTATGTCGGGGGCAGGCCATGTACGGAAATTGGCGCCGGAATCGGCTGCTTCGATATAGAATTCGATAATCGTGCCGTCGAATTGTGCGGGGATTCGGGCTGCATAGATACCGTCGTCGGCTTCGTCGTCATCGTGCCGACCATCGTCATGCATCATTAAGGTATTGAAGTTGTTATCGCCGTCTCTGCGAAAGTGTAATGCTGCAGTGCTGCGGTTCTTAGGTTCATCCAGAATGCGTGCTGATACTGTCACTGCGTCGTCGGAACCCGGGATAATCGGCCAGTGTATTGCTTCGAGGATAAGCGGTGCTGTATCGTTATCAGCTACGGAATTAACCACTCCCGGCGTTCCGCCGTTAATTGTACTGGCGGCCCAGTTGCGGCCGTACTCGTTCGGCATCCCGGCGTTGATTAACTCCAGCGAGCTGCCGCCGCCATCGTGCTGATTCGACCAGAGCCACCCGCGATGGGTGTAATCTTCCGGCCCCAACTCGCGCACTGCCCATTCGCCCTCGTCGGAGTAGCGAATCCTGTCGATCTGCACGCCCGTGTCGTCAAGAATCTGAATCGACTCGCCGCTGTTGCTCAGCCGGCCCGTCCAGCCGCCGACAATATTACTTACCCACGGGTACATGGCCTTGATAATATCGATGTCCGCGGCCACGATGAGGTATTTGCCCGTATCAAGGGTCACATCGGGAAACGCAAAATCCACACCATTGCTTATTTTCCAGCCCGAAAGGCTGACAGATTCGGATCCGCCGTTGAAAAGTTCGATATATTCCTGTCGAATATCCTCTACGCCGGGAACCGGATGATATGGATGGTACATAATCTCCGTAATAATGACGGAAATGGGCGCCGACGAGTTGGATTTGCCCGGCGTTGGAGCGGCGAGAGACTGCCAGTTTTCGCTGCCGTCGGGCTGCCGGCCGTAGGAGCAGTCTTCGGCCTGCGAGCCAAAAGTCAACTCGTCGATCAGAGTTTTGCCGTCGGAGGCAAGCAAACGGATATTCTCGCCGTCGGAACCAAGTTTGAAACCGGCGTGCAGCGTACCCTCGTTCGTCTCGCCGTCGGCCCAGATTAGCAAAAAGCCTTTTGGGGCAATAGTGGTTACAGCCGGATTATTATCGGGCACACGCCATCCGTTGGCAGCCGAATGATTATCCGTCAGATACATACCTCCGATATTAACGGTTGTATTACCGGTGTTATAAATCTCGATCCAGTCGTCTTCGTTGCCGTTCTGGTCGCGGACCGAGCCGGCGTTGTTTGCCATCAACTCATTTATTACCAATGTCAAGTTGCCGGAATTTTCCGCCGGCAAGGCAGAAAAAGCTAAAAATATAACCAGAATCAAGGATAGAAAAGAGACTTTCAAAGACATGGCGTATATTCTGCCTCCATCGCCACCGCTGCCACAGCATAGACCGGTGACCGCGGTTTTTAAATAACCTTCCAGCCTCAAAGTCGCGATCATCGACCATGAGGGTTTTTACAACTCAGTACCGAATCTTTATCTATTTTACCACCATATCCTTGCTGAGTCAATTGAAATACACGAAAAGAGCTTGAACGCTTCGTTCCGCAAGGATACTATTTGCAGAACTTTTAAATAATTGAAGGATGAATCATATAATGAATCGACGCAAATTTCTGAAAGCTGCGGGTCTCGGGCTGGCAGCGCTGTCTCTGCCCGGGTGTGCGATTAATCCAGAACGGCTCGCTGGTAAACGCCCGCCCAACATTGTTCTTATTGTTTCCGACGATCAGGGTTATAACGACTTGGGATGCTACGGCGGTACTGAAATCAAGACGCCGAACCTTGACCGTCTTGCTGCGGGCGGAACCCGGCTGACGAGCTTCTACGTGACCTGGCCGGC
>DQCG01000105.1:0-2327 GCA_003533825.1 Phycisphaerales bacterium | reverse complement strand
CTCTATCCCAAGGAAGAATATGCCGTATCGTGGGAGATGATTGGCGGGATGGATACCCGAGAGGTGCTTATTCCAAGAGTACTCAAACAGGCCGGCTATGTCAGCGGAATATTCGGTAAATGGGACCTGGGGCAATTGCACCGTTTTCTGCCGCTCCAGCGAGGTTTCGACGAGTTCTACGGATACACCAATACCGGCGTCGATTACTGGACGCACGAGCGATATGGAGTTCCATCCATGCATCGGGGCA
This sequence comes from Phycisphaerales bacterium, assembly GCA_003533825.1. GTDB lineage: Bacteria > Planctomycetota > Phycisphaerae > Sedimentisphaerales > Anaerobacaceae > JAFGPJ01. The sequence goes on along the minus strand of DQCG01000105.1, from coordinate 2,077 downwards.
ACGAACCGACGACGGAGGACAAGGGGACATACGCGACGGACCTTTTCCGGCGAGAGGCGGTAAGGTTCATCGAAAAACACAAAGACCGTCCTTTCTTTTGCTACGTGCCGTTCAATGCTCCGCATGGTGCATCGAACCTCGAACGTCCACGTCCGGGCGTACAGGCGCCGCTTGAGTACATACGCGCTAACTACGGACAATATGATCCGAAAGAGGCAAATTCCCGCCGGGCCAAACGAATGCGATATATGGCAGCTATCACATACATGGACGAAGCGATAGGCCGGATGATGGACCTGCTGGCCAGGCACGATCTTCAGGAAAATACCATTGTCATCTTCTTCTCGGACAACGGTGGCAGCGGAAGCGTAGCAGATAACAGTCCCCTGCGAGGCGGTAAAAGCAGAATGTTCGAGGGCGGCCTTCGAGTTCCCTGCATCGTACGCTGGCCGGGTGTCGTTCCGGCGGGCTCTGTCTGTGGTGAGTTTCTCAGCTCGATGGAGATACTTCCGATGCTCTGCAGCGCAGCAGGGATTCGAGCGCCAAAGGACGTGAAACTCGATGGCTTCAATATGGCTTCCGTACTGGCGGGCAGAAAAAAATCGCCTCGCAAAGAGATGTTCTGGCAGCGCCGGAGCGATAAAGCGGCCCGCGTGGGAAACTACAAATGGGTCGAATCATCCCGCGGTTCGGGATTGTTCGATTTGTCCTCGGATATCGGTGAGCAGCACGATTTATCGGCCAAAAAGCCCGATGTTTTAAGTATGGTCAAATCGCGTTTTGCCGCATGGGAGAAGCGCATGTCCGAGGCTGAGCCTCGCGGCCCGTTTCGGAATTTCTAATCTGATGTAGGCATCCAATCGAATGCAAGATTATTTCTTCTCTTGACTTAGCGGGGACATCTTTGTAGAATCGATTGTTGTAAATCAGCGTTTATTTAATTGAGGTAGGCTATGTCAATAAAACTGAAATTCCTTGGTGCCGCCCAGAACGTTACCGGATCGCGACACCTCCTGGAAGCTAACGGCACGAAGATTCTTGTAGATTGCGGACTTTATCAGGAACGGCAGTTTCGAGCACGAAACTGGGAGCCTTTTACCTGTCCGCCCGAAAGCCTGGATGCCGTTCTTTTAACCCATGCCCACCTGGATCATTGCGGTTTATTGCCGAAACTCGTTAAAGAAGGATTCAAAGGCAGGATATACTGTACCGCCGCAACCTCGGAAATAGCGCAAATAATCCTGCTGGATTCGGCTCACATACAGGAAGAAGATGCCAAATACAAGCGTAAAAGGCATAAAAAGGAAGGCCGAAAAGGCCCCCATCCGATTGAACCGCTTTATACGACCGCCGAAGCCGAGGCATGTTTTCCACAATTTTCCTCTGTGAAATATAAGCAGCCTGTCAAGATTGGTGACGGGATTGAGGCGACTTTTTGCGATGCCGGCCACGTTCTCGGTTCTTCGATTATCAGGGTTAAGGTCAACCAGAACGGACAGGACAGAACGGTCATATTCTCAGGCGATATCGGCCGGCCCGACAGGCCGATTGTGCAGGATCCTTCTATTGTCGAACAGGCCGACTATGTTCTCGTCGAGTCTACTTATGGCGACCGCGTGCATGAGGGGCCGGAGGATACAAAGAAACTGATTGCCGAGGTCATTAATTCGACCAGGCAGGCCGGCGGCAATATTATTGTCCCGAGTTTCGCGCTCGAACGCTCACAGGAGCTTTTATACTTTATTAATGAACTGCTGCTCCAAAAAGCAATACAGCCGTTACCGGTTTTTCTGGACAGCCCGATGGCTTCACGTATCACCAAGGTTTTCAAGAAGCATCGCGAGCTGTACGATGAGGAGATGACCGAATTTATGAGGCGCAACAGGTCGCCGTTTGAATTTTCGGGATTGAAAATGGCCGGGACAAGCGACGAATCCAAGGCCATTAATCATATCAGGGGCACGATTATGATTATAGCGGGCTCGGGGATGTGCACCGGCGGAAGAGTCAAACACCACCTTGTCAATAATATCACAAGACCTGAGAACACAGTCATGTTCGTCGGCTACCAGGCGGT
>DQCG01000364.1:9870-14135 GCA_003533825.1 Phycisphaerales bacterium | reverse complement strand
ACGCCGTAAGGGCCCATGGTCATGCCCGGTCGATATTCGTCACCCAGCGGTTTGTGGGCAAAGGTGTGATAGACAAAACGGTTGATCCCCATACAGAACGCCCAGTCTCCCTGGTTCTTCATGGACCAGGGGTATTGCTGCCATTGATCCGTCCCTGTAAAAGCCTCCGCCGATACGATAGACCGGCCCATGGTGTGGGCAATGGACGTTGCTTCGATACAACTGAAAGACGAATCAAACCCAAACCCGGCGCCCCAGAATTCACACATGGGCACATCCGCCACGGCCCCCAGATCCAGGTCGGCGCAGGGATTCATGTCGTACGGTTCTATGGACAGTTCAAAGCCGTGCTTACGGCCGAGTTTTTTCAAGTGGCCGGCGTAGTTCTCCAGTACAAGCTCATGGGCCGTGGCACGTATGTCCCAGAGAAAGCGTTCCGTCACCTCCACACTCTCGACGGCGCGACCGCTGAACGTCACGAGGTAGGGCTTCGGATCGTAACCACGGCGTTTGATGAATTCCTCACGAAAGCTCGGTGTCCAGTTCTGCGCACCCATTTCCCAACTGTCGAGGTGGACCGTGGTCCAGCCATGCTTTTCTGCACGCGTCCCAACCTTCTTGAGGAGTTTGCCGTAGTAGTTGTCAAAATGATGCTCCAGCGCGGCCTTATCGAACTTGTCATGGTCAAAGCCCACACCTGGGGCGGGCGCAGGTCGGGTACTCGCACCGGTGGAGCGGCGCCCCATACGCATAATCGTCCATTCCCCGGATGGGACTGCCCATTTCAGGCGACCATCCGCCTGCAGGCGCCCGGTCAGGTCGATCATGGTCTCGGGATCGATAAAGTCTGAGGTGTCCTGGTGCGGATAATTTGCGAGTGCCGGCAAATAGGGTTTGACACCAGGCATCGAGGTGTAGGGATCGCGTTCGAACAGTGCCTTCTCATTTATATTGTCGATAACCGGGGTACACTTTGGGAATGCATAAACCACAACATCCTCATAAAATGGATTTAGCATCGTGTGCCAACGAGTACTGCGCTGGTCTGGCACAGGAAGGACACCGTCGAAGATAGTGGGGCCCCTGGTTTCTATGGTGCTGAACACCAGATGCTGCATCGACTGTTCGGATTTGACCCAGGGCCCGCCACTGCCCGTCCAGCCCGGTCCCGCTCCCAGAGTGATGTCAATGCCAAGCCGTTCGGCATGACGAACCGCGTTAACAAACAGTGCCTGCCACTGGTCGCTCATGAAATCCACCGGGCCGCGCGGTACGCCCACATTCACTTCCAGGAAGACCAGGTTGCCAATGCCGGCCTCTTTCATTGATTCGATGTCTTTAACCATCTCATCAACATCCAGATTCCCATCCATGAAATACCAGTACACCCCAGGCCGAGTCGAGTCCGGAGGATTCCTGAAGGTGTCGGCACTCTCTGTTGCAGCGACTATTGGCGCGGATGCCAAAAGAGCAGCAGTATATACCAATGTAGCGAAACGCAAAAAATGACGTCGATTCATGGATACGTATCTCCTCCGTGTTTGACTGATAGGCGTTTAGATATTAAAATCATAGAATTGATTATACCCCTCTGAAGCAAGGCAGATCAAGGAGGAAACCACCCATGATGGAATGCTTGAAGATTAAGCTAAAAACAACTATAACATTCAGACATAAAAAGCCTCATTCATCTATTAAAAACTCAAAGTAAGATACCAAAATTCTTTTTGCCAAAAAGTTTTCCTTGCTTCATCGATTCCACGAGGTACTAGTCAATGTCACTTGCTAATTGACGATGGACATTGAATACGATTGCAAATTTTTAGTCACAGCCAAACTCCTTTATATCTAACAACTTATGGAGTTAGGATTTTTTGAGAATAGGTAGATAAAGGGCCTTCGAGTTGTATAGTGGTTGTAGGTACCGACGGATGATAATTTGGTCGTTTTGTGGATGCTATGTCACTTCATCATATTTTCTACTTGCCGCAGTTTTGCTCGCCACTTGATGGCCTTTTCTATCCACAGAAATGCACAATTCTACTAAAATGAGTGTGCTCAATTTCAATCCACTTGTTCCAGGCCGGCCGGAAGCTGGTGGTAGACAATTGGCTTCGGGTGTATAATGTGAAGATCAATGTGAAAGACGTAAGAGTATTGGTCGAGCGTAGAATTTATTACCAAGGCTGGATAACTTTATCTTTTGGAGATAAGAAAATGGGCAGTGTCAAAGTAACGGTGTTGTTAATCTTGATTGTGACGATTAACTCATGGGCTGTCAGAATCCCGGAATCGGTCAATAATCTCCTGCTTGAAGCAGACCTTTCGGGCAATCTTAAGTCATTCGAGAAAGGTCTGCGCGGAGCTGTAGACCATATTGTTTACGACAACCAGACCGGCAAGTTTATGAAAGAATCACAATGGCATGAATATGGTGTGGGGTACGGAGAGGATTTGGGAATTGTTGCCGAAGATAAGGGTGCGTGGTGGATGGCTCGCTGGGACAAGCCGGTTAAGGCAAATCTGATAGTCCTCAGCGGCGTTTATGATAATCAGCCTCAGCCTAATACGGCGTGGAAAATCGAGCTGCTGCGAGAAGGCCGATGGCACGTACATGCCCGCGGCGTAGGCGGATGGTACAACGGTGGGCGATATGTTTGGGGCGGGCCGGAGACCGAGGCGATCACATTCGATGCGCTGCGAGTCAGTACGTTCAGTAAGGACAAACAAACCTCGATCGGGAGTATTCATTACCGGGGTGAAGAGGGTATATCATGGATTGTTGCGTATTGTCCGCCGATCGATGCGAGGATTGCACAATTGCTCGGACCGATACGAGCAGGCGAGGCGGCGAAGTTCGAGGCAAAACAGGTGTTGGGAGATATAACGTCCTGGCAATGGGATTTCGGAGATGGGACAACGGGCAGTGGTGCAAAGCTGAGTCATACGTTTGCCAGGCCGGGGAATTACGATGTGCGAGTTGTTTTCTCGAATGGCAAGGATAGCGGCCAGCTGACTCGAACAGTAACTGTGGATCCACCTGTCGAAGCGAGGATTCGGCCTTTAGATTCGGCTGTGAAGGTTGGGCGCAATGTGAAATTTGCCGGGAAAGGCTCGGTGGGAAAAATTTTAGGATATGAGTGGAATTTTGGTGATGGTGGCAGCGCTGCCGGCAGGCGTGCTCGACATACGTTCGACAAAGCGGGGATTTACAAAGTTGTGCTCACTGTTTCGGATGGGACATATTCGGATGAATGTTTCATGCTTATTCGCGTTCATACGGATGAAACGTTGAATATTCCGCAGGTGCTGCTGGATACGGACCAGAAGAACGAGCAGGACGATCAACACTATCTGGGGTATGGATTATTTAGCGATTTAGATATTCTGGGCGTTAACAGCGTTCATCACGGAGGTGGACAGGAGCCGGTAAACTACGCGGAAATTCTGAATATCATCGATCTGTCTCTGCAGAGCGGACTTACTAAAGATCGCAAGCCGTTTGTTTTTCATGGGGCAAACAAGAGATTGGATGTGCCGGATAGTGGAATCTGGTCAGATACTGTCCCGATCCGAAGTTCGGCGAGCGATGCGATACTTGCGGCTGCGCGTGGTGCGACGCATGAGAATCCTGTTTGGGTGGTTCCGGTGGGGCCGGGAACGAATGTCGCCAGTGCGATATTGCTGGCGCGAGTGGAGGGATTCGAGTTGGATGGGCGCATCCGGGTGATGTGGTTGGGTGGATCAAACAACGAGATTACCAACGAGTTCAACGGGAATAACGACCCCTGGTCGATGTATGTTGTTTGTCAAAGCGGGATCGAGATTTGGATTATGCCGGCTCCAGTGGGGGCTCGGGTGCGGATCGACAAGCGCACAGAGGCAGATTATTATGCTGACAATCCTTTGGGGCAGTATCTATTGAAGATTGTGCCGGCGCACAACAAGCCGCTTTTCGATCCAGCGTGCCTGTCGGCGATTATCTCGATACGGCTCAAGCTCGGTTGGGTGAAAGAGACTGAGCCGATAGTGGTGGGCGGACCCGACAAGGGATATCGCTGGACGAAGACCGAGCAGGCCACGAGCGTGCGTGTGATTCGTCAGATTGATCAGCAGGCGATGAAGGAGGATATTTTCGGGACAATGAAAGGTGCCAAGCGACGGTTGTGAGGTAGTGGTGGAAAACATCACAGAGCATAGAAACTTCTGTTCAAAATACGTAACGTCACTAAGATATATCAATACGGCAAAACCAGGAGAAACCC
>DQCG01000364.1:0-9843 GCA_003533825.1 Phycisphaerales bacterium | reverse complement strand
TTAAGCAATGCAGAAATTGAATTTCCAATCATTTAGATATACAATGATGCAGGATTTCTAATTGTGTTGAAAATTTTGATTTAGCTAAAGAGGAATAATATAATGAAAATCGAATTTGGGACATTTTTCATTTTTGCGATTTTATTTTCCAGTCTTTTGCCGGCCCAAACAGTTGTGGTAAAAGGACATAAGGATAAGGTTTTTTTATGGATGGAGGCCGAAGCAGGAGACATATCTTCTCCCATGATGGTTCATGACACTGAGGAAACCTCCGGCGGACAGTTCATTGAAGTAAGATCGGGTAATAACAATATTGAATATGCCCCTGAAGATGGTCATGCAATCTATAAATTCACCGTGGAAAATCCCGGGACGTATACAATCTGGGGCCGGGTAAAAATTGACATGGCTGATGAAGATGCCTTCTGGGTGAAAATGGATGATGATGACTGGGTGAAATGGAAGGGCATTGAGGTCGGCTGTAAATGGCATTGGGACCAAGTTCATGACAACCAGAATAACAATCAGGTGATGGTATATGATCTGGCTGCCGGGCCTCATACGCTCGTTTTCACCTATTGCATGGATCAAACAAGACTGGATAAACTGTTAATCACCAATGCTCTGGAATATGTTCCGGACGAAAAAGGTCCACGAGCCGAAGCTGTTATAAGTACCAGTTCAACAGCGCCGAATGTGAATGAAACTCTGCGTTTTGATGGATCTGCATCTTCGAGCACAGAGGGTGCTATTTCAACATACATCTGGGAAATTGATGGAGAAAAGACTGCTGGCGGAGCAACGGCATACCATACTTTCAAAGAGGCAGGTAAACACGATGTAAAACTTATCGTAACCGATAATACAGGAGTGACCGGACGGGTAACAAAAACAGTGACTGTGTACACAAATGAACCGATCGTTCACTTTGACTATTATCCCGACCGTTCCAAACCAAATGAAGTGGTAACCTTCGATTCGTCATCATCATTCGATCCCAATGGGAAAATTGTCAAATATAGCTGGGATTTTGGTGACGGCGCCACTGGAGAGGGAATTGTTGCCAAACACCCCTTTACTTCCGATGGAGAATATTCCACAACACTTACTGTAACCGACAGTGAAGGAACGAAGGTAAGTAAAACACGGCTGGTGACGGTCATTACAGGTATACCGAAAAAGATCATTTTTGAAACGGACATGTGCTTGGATGTGGATGATGTTGGAGCCTTGGCTGCACTGCACGCCCTTGCCAATAATGGAGAAGTAGATCTTCTGGCAGTATGCTTTAATGAAGTGCATCCAAGTGGAGCTGCGGCTATTGACGCCATTAATACATGGTATGGACGTGGTGATATTCCGGTAGGTATATATAAAAAAGAACTTGCCGATCCGGACAAATCGGATTATCTGGATGCTCTTAAGAAGTTTCCACACGATCTTGATAGTGAGAGTGCATTGAGCGCTGTGGATGTTTACACAGAAGTATTATCAAAACAAGATGACAAATCTGTGACAATAGTCAGTGTCGGTTTTCTAAACAATCTTTTAGATATCTTAAACGCAGAGCCGGACCTGGTGACACAAAAAGTCAAAGAACTGGTTGTCATGGGTGGTGTTAATAATGACGGATTTAACCTTTGCCGGCATAATCTGGTATCCGCATCGGAATATGTTATCAGGAACTGGCCGTCACCTCTGGTCATTAGTCAGCCAGGCTCTCGTATTTTAACCGGTGAAAGATTAGAAAACTCACCACAAGGCAATCCTATTCGGGAGGCCTATTATCAATTTTTCAATTCATACTTTTGCGGACGTCCCAGTTGGGATCAAATTGCTGTTTTATATGGTGTCAGGGGATTGTCAGACTATTTTTCTGAGATAACCGAAGGGACCGGTTCGTTAAGAAATGGATATAAGTGGCAAATGAAGTTCGGACACCGCAGCTATCTGAAAAAGCGATTAGAAAACAAATCCTATGTTCAGACAATAGAAGACCTGATGTTAGAACCTCCTCATGAATAATATTCATGTTATCATTCTCTTGTACCTATATAGCCCTTCTACATAGTCAGAGAAAGAGCCGGAAACCCGTACGTCTTTATTGTTACTTTAACATAAAGGCTAAGATTTCTTTCAGTGTCACTGCACCTCATTTTACAAGGGCTTGTCACTGTAGATAATCGCGTAGGGTAGCCGGATATTTGCCTTGTCCGTAGGATTCATGACCTTTAGCCGGACAGTGTGTTTTCGCTTGGGCAGTTGATATTTCCAGAACGGGATAAATTTCCGTGTTGTATAATTCGTCGGCAACTTTGTCTTAACAGCCAGATCCCCGTCAATATACATTTCCACCTCAAACGTATATTCAGCCCTATTGCCGCCTTTATTAATTCCCGTTGCCGCACCACTTACTGCAAATCCCACTCCCTCAAACTCGAAGGAAGCCTTGTTCTTTAATTCAATATTCAACTCCTTCCTCTCAATGGGATAATGATCCTCAAAACCAACTTCCAGGCGTACCGGTACTGGTTCCTGCACTTTGATGGTGGCCTTTTCTTCATCGACCAGTCCACCGTTTTTCTTAATCACGTCCAGTGCATGACGGTAGGACATATCATAAGTGTCGTTAAGAGAAATAGTGGTATATTTGAAATCAATGGGCTCAACCTCGGCAAGCCCCTGTTTCCAATAGTCGGGAATATTGCTGTGCCCGAGCATTGTCCCGAGGATACCGCCGGCACTTGCAGGATTACAGTCAGAATCATCGCCGCAGCGTGTGCTGATGTCGGTTGTCTTGCCGTAATCCTTTTCTCCATACAGCAATCCGACTAATATCCATGCGGAATTGATTTTCGCATCGATATTGAATTCATTAAAAACGCCGTGCGGACAACCGATATCGTTGTCCCACTTATCATGTACTTTTTGCCATGTTATTTTCCAGTCATCCGGATTCTCTTTGTGCCATTGAATGACATCTTGCATGCATTGAGCATAAAGGCTTTCTGCTGGAATAACTTTTAACGCCTCTTCAACGACATACTGCATATCGTCTGAAATAAAAGCCAGAGAATACATGGCTGCCACATACACGCCGCCATACCAGCCGTCACCGTAGTTCATAATGTGACCGATTTTGTCACTTATCTCTGCCGAGGTGTTGACCATGCCCGGGCTCATCAATCCGGCAAAGTCCGCCTCAATCTGAAAATCTATGTCTTCGGCGCAGGGATTGTTCAGCCAGTGCCCGGATTCAGGCGGCATGATTCCGTTCAGGATATTGTATCGAGCGCACTGATTGGCATGCCAAAGCATATAATCGGCATAGGCAAATGCCTTTGCGAACGAGCTTGCCGGTGCATCCAGTCCTTCCTTTTCAAATACATCGACGAAGGTTAGATCCATGTAGATATCATCGTATAATCCCGGTCTTCCCTCGTATGTCTCTTTCATATACCCATCATGCCAGGGAATTTCATGGTCATCAGGAATCATTCGGCTTCTGAAACGGAATTCTGTCGGTCCCCCGTAAGTACACGAAATTGTTTGGCCTGCCCAGCCGCCTTTAATTTTGTCTTTCAAAACTTCGAGCGGTATTTCTTTCACGGTCTGTCCCGCGCAATTGGCGCATAGAATAAGACTGATCGTAATCAACAATACAAAATGCATTCTCTTTTCCATTGTTTGCTCCTTTTCTCTGGTTTTTTAGTTTTCAATCATAATTAATAAAATTCAAATTATCTATAATATCTTTGGTGAGTAAATTCCTGCCCCAGTATTAACATGCCTGTTTCCGGATGCCTTTCTCCGCTGTCAAACGGATCATCAGTTTCCTTTATCCATTGTTTTAACCGTTTTTCCAATTTCGCCTGAATATCTTTATATTTTGCATTTCCGGCCAAATTTTTCATCTCATACGGGTCATTATGGCGGTCAAATAACCATATCCCATACTCGTATTTCTGCGGTTGCCACCAGCGTGCATATGTCCATCTGTGAGTTCTCAATCCTCTCCAGAAACCGACCCATTGGCCTCGATGCGGCCAACCCGGTCCCAGGATTTGCAAATAAACCGAATCGGGTTCATCTCCATCGCCGCCCACAGCAGCAAAGGAATAATCTTTGCCCTGAACGCCTTGCGGTATTTTCACGCCGCAAAGAGATAATAAAGTCGGCATTACATCCACGCTATTGAATAAAATACTGGTTCTTCTTCCCCCTTTAACCTGCTGGGGGTACCTTAGAATAAAAGGAATATGAATCGACTCTTCATGCGGTGTGCCCTTGTTGGCACGCTTGGTGGGATGCAGCCACATTTGACCGGGTCCGCCGTACCCGTAACTTCTTAGATGGTCACCATGGTCCGATGATAAGCAAACAATGGTATTTTCAGTAATCCCGAGTTCATCGAGTTTATTCAGCAGACGCCCTATTTGTTCATCAAGACCTGTAACGTTAGCATAATAATCGGCTATTTCGTCTCGGGCAAAATATGCAAGTGGTGCCGGGACATTGGGACGTAGTTCTATTTTTGCAGGATCGTAAATATTATACTTTCCGGGATATAAATCATAATTACCGTGTTGCGGACCTCCGTACCCATTATGAGGAGGACCATAACTCATATAAAGCGAAAATGGCCTGCCATCATTTCTGCTGAAATGTTCATCGATAAATTCTATGCCTTTGGAAGTTTCAATTTCAGGCGACCAGCCACGCGTGTTAATGGGGCCTCTCTCGTTTTCAAAATATTGAACGGAATAATAACGATGGTCACAATTGTGAGCGTACATATAATCCAATCCATACCTCTTATCCTCCCCATAAGGTCCATACCCCAAATGCCACTTGCCTATGTGGGCGGTGTGATATCCCTCCTGTTTCAAGGCCTGGTGGATTGTAACCTGGCCTGAGCGTAGTTTATACTCATTGTCAATAACGCCATTTTTATGAGCATACCTACCGGTAATAATCTGGGCCCTATACGGTGAGCAAACAGGGCAGCATGAAAAAGCCTGTTCAAACACAATTCCCTCCCGGGCAAGTGCGTCTATATTAGGTGTCTTGACAATCTTGTTACCGCTTGTGCCGACAGCGCTGTAGCGCAACTGGTCGCAGAAGATATACAAAAGATTGGGTTTATTTGTTCGGTTGGATTTGCGACTAATATTGGAGGCAAGAACCGATTTTGTTTGAGATAAAACACCCCCGGCCACAATACTGCCGGCTGCTCCGGAGATTGTTCTTTTTAAGAACTCGCGTCTTGTTGGTTTTTTCATATTAATATTTGTCCCTTTATAATTCAATGCAAAGCTGCAAAACTGTTTTCTCTATTGATGCTGTTTAATGTTGTCGCATTCATGAATGCCGAATTTTTGTTGCCTAAGACTTTTTAAATTCAAATTCATATATCAAAATTTATATCAGTTACTGTTTTTATTTGAACGAGTGATTAGAGCCAAGCGCCCGCGGATCTCCAGTATATCTCAGTTCTTTCATAAGAATAGTGGAAAGTTCTCGTTTGGGCTCTGAATATTCAATATCATCAGCAACATTATCCAATTGTCCCGGATCTTTACGCAGATCATAAAGCTCCTCGGCGGGGCGTTTTTTAAAACCCAGTTCAAATATTTTTCTTATCTTCTGATCATCTTTATGCTCCATCATAAATCTCTTTGTAGGAGATGGATCAATTTCCCCATACATTCCTCTTGCTTTCCGGAATTCGAAAGGATCTCCCGCGGGCCAGCGTTCCGGTTCGCAGTTTCGAATGTACAGAAATTCCGAAGTGCGGACTGCACGGACAGGATACCCGACGTCACCTTCGCGGCACTCAAAATCGTGATATTCACGCGCGGTGAAAACTTTATCGCGCTCGGGATCGACCTGGCCTTGCTTTTTCGAGGCCAACACTTTCATTAAACTTTTCGCGGTCATGGTTGCCGGGGGCTTCTGCCCGGCGGCTTCAATGAATGTCGGGGCTAATTCAGCGAGGTTAACGAAGTCACTTACTACTCGTCCGGCCTTAATTTTATCCCCCCAGCGAATGGCAAGGGGAATATTTGTACCTGAGTCATACAACTCAACCTTGCACCGCGGGAATGGCAAACCGTTGTCGCCGCACATAACAACAATCGTGTTTTCCAATTCATTCTGTTCGGCGAGGAACTTCAAGACCGCACCCACATCACGGTCAAATCGTTGGACCTCAAAATAGTAATCGCATATATCTTTTCGTACTGTCATATTGTCCGGCAGGCATGCCGGAACTGAGACGTCCTGAGGTTTCATGCCGCTTTTTACTCCGCTATCCCGCTTATATGGCCGGTGCGAATCCCAGCCTCCGAGCCAGAAACAGAAGGGCTTTTCTTTTGGACGGGTCTTCCAGAACTCATAAAAATCACTTATGCGCAAATGGTAATCGCGAATACGGTCAAACTGTGTTCCGGCGGGATTTCGCTTGCGTTCGCCTAACGGCCCGGGACTCCATCCTTTACCTGTATATCCCACGTAATATCCTGACTCTTCAAGGATATCGGGATAGGTTTTAAATTTAGTCGGTAAAATCCCGCGAAGATTTGCCGCCGTCTCGAGCTGCCAGATATTTCGGCCGGTAAGAATCGCTGACCGGGAGGGACTGCATGAAGGCGCACAACAAAAAGCGTTGGTAAAGAGAATCCCTTCACGAGCTATCCTGTCGAATACAGGTGTCCGGATAACCGAATCGCTGCCGTTTATGTGCATCTGGTAAGCGATACTCGCGTGCGGCCACGACCAGTCATCGGCAATGGCAAAGAGAATGTTCGGGGGATTGTCCCGCCCGCCTGCAAAAGATACGCCGAAGCCCGGCAGTGCCAGCGCTGCTGTGTGAAAACTTGCCTTCTTTAAGAAATCGCGCCTTGTATTCACAATTTTTTCAATCCTGAATAAGTAGTAGCTTCTATTCTTTTTGCCTTTCATACGCGCCGATATCCGGTGCCCCGCCTGCCGGAATCGGGTTATTTTCGAAATCCAATTTATAGCCAAGGTCAGCTCCAGCATCCACGGCCGGGCTATCTGCTCTCAATCGATAATCGCGATTTTTAAAATCAACAAATAATGGATTCCCGATTTTATCTCCTTTCCCAAGCGATGCCCCGCCTCCGACGACCAATCGCATGAATGCGGAATAATTCGCCGAGTCAAAGGGCGAAGGGTTATCAAGTCTGTAATAAAGATTATTCTTTCGGGTAAATATCCCCCTGGAAAATACCGGTTCTATGCGCGCCGGATCGTAAACAAAAATGTTGTTACTGAAAACAAGGTCGGAATTGTCATAGTAAAACCAGAACGTGACATCTTCCGAATCAGGTTGTTCATGTGCCAGTGTTCTTATTACTGTGTTATTTTCAATTCTCATATTCGTACAGGGGCCGGTAAAACCAATAAAAGACTGATAATCCTCACATACATTGTGGTGAATAATCATATTGTTTTGTTTAACCCTACCCACAAACTCAATGAAACCCTGATTTCTATAAGAAAAGTTATGATGGATCTTAATATTGTCTTTGGGGAAATCACGATCATTAATCTCGATGGCACCACCATCATGTCCGTATTCATTGCTGGCAGCACTATAGTTCTCAAAACGATTATATGATACCTCGTTATTCGATGTGCAGACAAATACGCACACAGGGCCCCAGTGCGGCTGAATAGCAACATTGTTATCGTGAATGTAGTTTTTTGTAATCAAGGTGTGCCGGCCATACGTCTGAATACCATTTGGAGTTTTGGTCATCTCGCAGTTCTGCACAATATTATGATCTGCTCCAACAGAAATGAATACTGCTCCAAGTGTACGGATATCTTCACATACCGGACTCTTAGGACAATTATGAAAATATAATCCATCAATCACTATGTAACTGCCGCTGATCCGGATTGCATTGCCATTAAGATTCGAGTAACGAGGATTAGTAAAAACCGGCTGCGCCCCGTGGCCGTAGGAAGTGAAAGTAATTGGTTTTCCCGGTTGACCGGAATTCTTAATTATAAATCCACCCCTGAATCTTGAACCGCGGGCAAAAAAAACCGTGTCCCCGGGGGCAAAATCAAAATTACTAATTTTGTCCAGAGTCCGCCAGGGCAGGTCCCTGGTGCCGGGATTGTCATCACTGCCGTAATTCGAAACATAATATGTAGATTGAAGATTAATTGCACCATCGCAAAAATTTGGGCTGAATATAAGAACCACTAATAAAAAAAATAAAACTCGGCGTCTTTCCATTCTTTCTCTTTCGGTTTGCTGATAGACAAGCAAATCAAATTATCTTTTAGTCAACATTACGATTACTCAGTTCTTAAGAATATCATCCTGTATCAATTTGACCAGAACTTTCCTTACCATTATCCAGCTCCCAGGGTCGATGCTACAAGTGTTAAGCGGCTAACACACTCAAGTATCTCAGTGGATAATGATTTTGATTCCAGCGCCTCCGCCATCTGAAATACAACATATCTCGGATGCCTGATAAATTTGGCGCCGATCTTTGCCATTTCATATAGTGCCTTAAGCGACCGGTCTGTTATTTTTACCTAATGCAGAGATTCTAAACGATAGCAAATAAGGCAAAATTTCCAGAGCAAATTAAAGCTCTTCGGCCAATAAAACAACTGGACAAGTAAGGTCTTTGAAAAAAAACGAAAGAAATTGGCTTGACATCGCAGGACAAAAATAATAGGATTATTAAAGCAATTGGAGATGCTTTCGGCAAGTGGTCTAACCAAGGAGATTGTTATGCACAAAGCAAAAGGGTTCACCTTGATAGAACTTCTCGTGGTAATCGCTATTATTGCAATCTTAATGGCTATACTTATGCCGGCGCTGCAGCGAGTAAGGGAGCAGGCCGGAAAAACCGCCTGTCAATCCAATCTTAAACAAATGGGTCTGGTTGTTTCTATGTACACAGAGGACTTCGACGGCAAATTCCACGATGAATCCGGGGCTGGTCCAACATACAGTTGGGTCTACGCCATGCGCCCTTACTATAGTCATGAACCGGAGATACGGAATTGCCCTTTGGTGCATCATTTCTATAGTGACACTGGTAACCGGGGCGGCCCATTCGTCGGTTGGGGCGTATATGGTGAAGATGGTTACACGACCCCGGATTGGGCCGCTGCAGGTGACTACGGCAGCTATGGTTGGAACTGGTGGCTCTGTGATGAAAACCGCGAGGAAAAACACTGGCGGAATATCAATACCATCCCGGGCAATCGCCACGAGATACCGGTCTTTGTCGATGCCCTTTGGGTGGATGCTTTACCGAGGCCTACGGATCAGCCGCCTGATGGGTACTATACGTTCATAGACCGGAGTATGGGATCGTTCTGTGTTGATCGGCACAACGGCACTGTAAATGGTGTCTTTGTTGACTATTCAGTTCGCTCAATAGGATTGAAGGAACTCTGGGAGCTCAGGTGGTATCGCGGCTGGCCAGAAGACAGACGGGCTGCCGGCACGCCAACGTGGCCGGATTGGATGAAAAACTTCAAAGATTATGCCCCTGAATTTATATCACCATTAGCCAATTGAAATTGACTTGTTGTTTTGGTGCGTAACCAAAACATGGACATTCTTAACCTTTTGGAAGGAGGATTATTATGTGTAAGAAATCACTTTATTTGTTTCCGGTTGCATTGGTGCTGGTTCTGCTGCTTGGAAATATAGCCTCGGCAGATTTGATCGCACATTGGCCACTCGATGGTAATTTTGCTGATGCGACAGGCAACGGTCATGACGGTACACCTTTGGACAATCCGGAATTTGTTGTTGACACCGAGAAAGGATTGGTC
>DQCG01000138.1 GCA_003533825.1 Phycisphaerales bacterium | reverse complement strand
AAAAATGCGCTTGCCGTAGAGCCCTGCCTCATCGGCGATTTCGCGCGCGGCTTGCACGTCCTCGGCGCGCGGCAGTTGGAGATAGATCAACAGTTCGCTCTGCCGTGCAAGTTGCAGGGCACGTTCACATTCGGCATCGCCGAGCACCACGCAGATTCCGCGCTTGACATCGATTCTATCAAGAATCGACCGGCCCCGTCTCGCCGGACTGGCAATAGGCTGACTGAGCAGAATGCCTATCGCTGCGATTATCAAGCTTATACTTATCCTTCTCATTTTTCTCCCTTTCAAAATATTCGCCTGGGGGCGCCGGTCTACTCAACCAACTGTCCCCGGCTCATTTCTAAGGTTCGCGTTGCGTGTGCGGCTGTCCGGACATCGTGGGTAACAAGCAGCACACATCCACCCTCGGCGACATATTGACTGAGGTAGCTTAACACAGTATTTGCATTACCCTCATCCAGATTTCCGGTAGGTTCGTCAGCTAATATAATTTTCGGTTTATTCAAGAGAGCTCTCGCCAGTGCCGTACGTTGCTTCTGGCCGGTGCTAATCTGAGCTGGCACATGGCCGGCGCGATCATCCAGGCCGAAACTGCTGATGAGTTCTTGCGCTCTTTGACCAGCCTTCTTGGTCGGCAAGGCCAGCGACGGAGCTAAAATGTTCTGACGTACTGTCAGGTAGGGAATCAGGTGAAACTGCTGAAAAACGAAGCCTATCATGCGGGCCCGTATTTTGCTTCGCATCTCGGGACTCACCCCATAGGGGTCAGAACCATCCAAATTCAACTGCCCTTTGCTTGGTCGCAGAAGACCGCCGGCGGTCAACAGCAGTGTAGTTTTTCCACAGCCGCTCGGACCACATACTGCTAAAAATTCCCCCGGCTGAACAGATAACGAAACCTTATCGAGAGCCGTCACCTTGCCTTCCGGGCCGTCATAAATCTTAGTAATATTTTTGAACTCAACCATTCTGTTAACCTAAAAACTCATAATTGTAAATCTAAGGTACCATTGGTGTTTTTTGAATTGCATCTCCTTCTGTAAAGATTTACACCTCTCTCAATACATCCGCCGGGTCCTGCCTGATTGCGAACATGGTTGGAAGCCAGCCGGATATGACAGCCAACATCGGCGCTGTAATCAGGCACAGCAAAAGCAGACCAGGGTTGAACAGTTCACCAGCAGTAGCAATTCCTTCCATATCATCTTCCAGTACGAGTGCGAGCCACCTGCCTAAGCCGAGACCGGTAAAGATTCCCAAAAGACCTCCGAGTAATCCCATTATCAAGAACTTTGAAAGAAATAAAAACATAATTTGTCCTGCCCGGAAACCTATCGCTCTTTGAATTCCAATTTCAACTTTACGGTCACGTACATTGTTAAACGCAAGTAAGCCGATCCATACAGCGCAAGCTACCATAACCAAGGGTACCAGCACAGCGGCAAAAAATTCGCGTTCAGAGCGCATCTTAGTTCTATGCCGCCTCTCTCTCTCAACTGCCGATTTTGCTTCCTGACCGACTTTTGCTCTGGCCTCGGCTCTGGCAATAGCCTTGGTTCCCATCTCGATAACCTGCGTTCCCGGAAGAATCTGTTTTATCTCTTCTCTAACCTTCATCAGCAGGCCTTCCACTCCCTGGCAAATGCATTCAAGAGCCAAAATCGCATTAATATGCCCTTCTTTGTCGAGAAGCTCCTGTGCCTGGCTTAGATGAATCCAAGCCGTATAATCATCTTTGCTGCCACGTTCTTCATGGCATTTATGCACGGTGAATTCCCTGCCAAGAAGCTTGACCTTGTCACCGTTATGAAGTCCGAGGCTGTGGTGCAATCCATATCCAAGTACAATCGTTCCCGGGGGCACCGGCTGAACAAGAGGCCTTCTCGGATCTTTATGGAGATTCGGGACTTCGCCTCGCGTCCCGATAAGAGTAATCGTGCGATTTTTCTCCGGCCATTTTATTCTTTGCTGCAGACTCGGCAAGAAATGACGAACGACAATAATTCCCGAATTCGCCAAACGCGTAACGTACTCCTCCGGCATATATTCCGAAGGATAACCTTTCATGTGCAAGTCTCGAATATTCTGTTGTTTTGGAAGAATTAAAAGGTTAAATTTCAGTTTCAATGTTGCCTTTCGCATTTCATCTTTCAAAACCGCCATCTTTTTCTCGGTTTCTTCTTCTTTTTCGTTCAATATCTTCTGAGTTTGAAGGTCATGTAACTTTAGCAACGTCATCGCTCCCGTCAGCGAACCAACTGCAATGATAACAGCAAAAATTCCTAATGCAAAACCACGCCAGCGGTGCAGCATTTCCCTCGTAAGTATGTGCCAAATTTTCACAATTGAATTCTTTCAAAAATCATAACCAATTTTGCCTTAGGTCGGTCACTCCTTCCGCAAAACGACAGCCGGATCCTGCCTGGTAGCAACTATTGCAGGAATCCAACTGGCTGTCACTGCGATCGCCACCGCCAAACATATCGCAAGCCCGAACAGCTTGAAATTTAACATCCACTCATATCTGTTTTCACCAACCGGCTCCGACCAATTACCGCCGAGAAAGCTTCCAGCGAAGAATCCCAGAATCCCGCCGAAAAGGCCGATTACAATGGCTCTTGACAAAAAAATGTAAAGTATCTGCCGGGAGCGAAAACCCAGTGTGCGAAGTATTCCTATCTCCGTGCGTCGCCCTCTTACATTCCCCAACGCCAGCAATGCAATCCACACGAGGCATATAACCATTACCAATGAAATCAGAATCCTGATAAAACGTGTCCTGCTTGCTCTCAATTGAGCCATATGTTCCCTCTCCCTTTCAATTGTTGCCTTTCCTTCTTCTTCCACTTTAGTATAGGCATGTACTTTTGCAAGAACATTTGATGCCTTTTCAATCACCTGTGTGCCTGGTAGTATCCGTGTAATTTCGTCCCTGACTTTTGGCAGGTTTGCCCATGCGCTGCGGCATTCAAAAGCGATAATCTCGTTTATCAATCCTTTTTTATTTAGTAATTCCTGTGCTTCCTGCAGATTTATCCATACTGTCATATCTTCTTCTGAGCCAGACTCTCCATTGCACTTGTGTACAACAAATTCATTGCCCATAAATAGAATCCTGTCACCAGCATTCAGTCCTAATCCCTGTTGAATTTCATAACCCAATACAATCTTTCCCTGTGGAACTGCCTCGAGGCTCAACTCATGGGAATACAGACCGGGATTAACCGCTTTTTTATCCGATGTCCCTACAAGAATAACCGCCCATTTTGTTTCGGGCCAATTCACCTTCTTACGCAGTCTTGGCGCAAGGTGTTCAATAGTAACAATCCCGGACTCCTGAAGCCGAGAAAGGTACTTCTCCGGCATATACTTATCTCCATAATCTTCTGCATACCAGTCGCTGAGGTTTTGGTCTTTAGGAAGAATAACGATGTTAAACCCGAGCTTTTGCATCGCTCTCCTGACGTCATCTTCCAGGATTCGCATCTTTTCCTGAGTCTCAAATTTTTTTTGTACGAGAATTGTTTGCGTACGGGCATCATGTAATCTCACGAGTGTCAGCGAACCAGCAAGGCACCCTATGGCCATTGCAACGGTCAGTAATCCTAATGTAAAATTGAGCTTGCGATGTAGAATCTCTCTAATTATCAAACGTGAGATTGTCATATGGATGTTACTTTCTAAAACGGCTCATTGCGAAGGTCCCCAAAGCAGCAACTACCAGTATGGTCCCCAAAGACACAACGGTCGTTCCCATCACACCGAAGCGGTGAACCTTCTGCTCAGGAGCTTGGGCCGGTTCCGGCAAATCTTTATCCGTGACCGATGAGTCGGGACCCGGATTGATCGCTGCGACAACAACTTCGCTCTGTGCATTGAGACCTGCATCGGCCGGTTCTTCCGGAAACACACCGGTCAGCTCCGGCAGCGGCTCTTCGGCCATTTCGTAGAACTCCTGGTAAAACTGCATCGCCGCGGCGTCCCAGTTTACCGACATCAGCAAATCGACGCCGGGATTCATCATCTTGATTTCGCAGCCGCACGGGCCTGTAATAAAAGAAATCGTCTCCCGAATCGTATCGGCGTTGATTCCTTCGGAAGCGAGAGCATATAGCGCCCGGCCTCGTCCGAATACCGGGAACACAATCGGCCCATCCGCGTAGTCACCCAGGTCCGGCTCGCTTTTCAGCAGCATCTCCAGCAGCATCCGCTCTTCCGGATCGGAGCGTGAGATTGTCAGCGTCGAGAATTCGTACGACACCACGGGCATATCCAGCTCCTCGGCAAGCTCCGACGTCATTTCCTTCAGCTCTTTCGTCGCCGTAGCCAGTTGCTCGTCCAGTATCTGCATGGCCGCCTTGTCCTTAGCCGCATTGCCTGATTCGACGACCAGCCACACGGCCGTTTGGCCGTCCGTCAGACGCTGGGCTAACTGTAGACGCTTCGGCGACTGAATCAGAGCCTTAACCGTAGCCGGAGTGAATTCACCGGTCCAGAACGGCGCCGCCCGGCCTTTTTGATAGGGATACCAGATCGCCAGGGCCGGCAAAGTTTCGGGAACCGCCCCGCCCAAAATACTTGTCAGCTCATTTTCCGCCGATGTCTCCAAATCCATCGTCGAGATTCTAAGATTCAGAAACTCCGCATCTTCGCCCTTTAACAGCGCAGCGGCAGGATCATCGTCGGCCAGCGGGCCGCGATGAATCAGGACCGCTTCGTAAGCATCAGGCGCCCAACGCTCGAGAGCGTAGCGAAAAACCGGAACCGCGCAACCGAATACCGGCCGGGCCAAACACGCAGAAATCAAAATTAAAAATACAAAACACCGGTAATGTTTCATTTCTGTTTTACCTAAGCAGAATACCAATTATCAGAATTCCTTACCCCAATACGATACCCGATTCACTATTGTTTGTCAAAACAAAGTACTTTGCCACTTTTAGTTGCGAGGTACAACCGTCCGTTGGCCGCGGCCATGCCGTCCCAGACCGGCAGCGAATCGAGCTTATATTCGGCCAGTTTTTCGCCGTCCGGGGCCGAAACGGCATACAACAGAGCTCCCTGCCGGTCCTCAAGCACAGAATCCTGCTTAGCCAGGGCGCTTCGGTTCTCTGCTGCATCGGGCTCGTAGAAGGCTTGAAGCTCATCGGCCACGTCCTGCGGCCCGGCGACAAACAGCGTTTCGCCGGCGAGCACCATGGCCCGAACCAGTAGCGGCGGTTTTTCCTGTGACCAGCGAACGTCGGCGGCCCAGAGCGATTTAATGTCGAAACGCTGCCGGAGCTGCCAGTCCGAGGAATTAGCGTTTTTCTTCTTGGATCCGGCATTGATTTTTCTTCTGCCGGCTGTGACGCGCTGGATCGATTCAGGCTTTATCTGCCTGTCGGCGGCGTACAGATTATATTCGAGGACCGAGGCATTGACCATGTATTCGGGCTTACGGCCGTAACCGTAGACGGCATCGTCATCGAAGACCATTATCCGTCCGGAAGGAACCAGACGGCCGGCCCGGAACCAGCCACCGTAGCCGCCGCCCATGGCCCGACCGTACATCCAGTAGGAACGGAAGAACCATGAGTCGTCCAGGAATCCGTTCTGACAGAACAGGTGGCCCCCATCTCCGACCTGCTGCTCGACTGGTATAGGTGCTACCCACGGGCGGTCGCCGGTCAGATCGAACTGCTGGCCGCGCATGTATAGATGGCGTCCATCGCTGGAGAGGATGTCGGGCAGCGCCACAGGCATGGTGAGGCGATTGACGTGGATCTGAAGGTTCTCGCCGGTCTCCGGGTCACGGTCGTCGAGAATCTTCTCGGAGAGCTTGCGGCCTGTCGCCGGGTCGAGCCGCAGGAATCGCAGGCCCCCGTCGAGAAACATCGACCTGCCGGCAACACAATAGACCGCATCGTTCTGGATGAGGACGCTGCCGTGCACGGGCCAGAGAGACTCGATTTGTTCGTATGCCATCATCCGCATATCCGTAGGGGCGGCGCGGAAACGCCAGGCCAGCACGCCGTCGGCGGCCCGCAGGCAGTACACCCAACCGTCGGCCGAACCGAACAGGACGCAGCCTTTATAAATTGTCGGCGGGCTGTCAACACGTCCTCCGGAGCTGTAGCTCCAGAGACGCTCGCCCGAATCGGCATTTAGGGCATGGACCTGGTGTGTATCGACGGAGGCTACGAAAAGCTTATTGCCGACGGCAACCACGCTGCTGAGCTTAGCGTCCAGGTCGGTTTGCCAGGCGTTTTTTAAGTCAGCCGGGACCGCTGTCTTAGCACAACCGCTCCGCGCCGGGTCATGGCGATACATCGGCCAGTCGTTTGGATTTTCGGTTGCCGATTGCCGATTGTCGATTTTCCCGTATGCAGGGCCGCGTTCGAGCCTGCCTTCGTCGGGGACTTTTTTGGGGATCGCGATCGTCGCCGGCTCCGGCGCCAGTGCGTTGAATCCGTTGAGCTTCGATTGCAGGTAGCAGCCGCATGAGTGAGGCGGGGCGTAGATAAGGCCGTTGCAGGGCATAATCCCGTAGATGCACCCGCCGCGGACCCAGTGGTTGGTCAGCCAGCTTTCAGTCTTAGGATCGATAAATTCGATGCCGGTTCGCGAGGTCAGCAAGTATTGGTCCGTCGCCTTTGCCGGATAGCAGCGATGATGGAACCAGTAGATATCCACATCGGGTGGAAACTGTTTTTTTACCTGGCCTGTGTGAGGATCGAGGCCTGTGAAAATACCGGAGTCCTTGCCGACGGCGATCGCGCCCGACCAGAGAAGCCCGCCTGCGACCATCAGGTCCTCCGGCGACTGGTGCCCGGAGCGTGGGTGCTTGGCCGACCAGAGTTTTTTGCCCGTCCTGGCCGAGACCGCGGTCATTGACCTGTCGCCCCCGGCTAAGACCACAACATCTTGCCAGACGAGCAGTCGCGGGCCGAAGCACGCGGGAATTATCTTCCGCCGTCCGATAGGCTCGGATTGCCAGGTTTGCTCGCCGGTGCTGCGATTGAGGCAGACGAGCTTTTCGCCGTCGTGGAAATAAACGCCCTTCGCGTCGGCGGCCAGTGTCATCGGGGCGACCGCGGCATCTTCCTTCCACAGGATACTGCCTGTATCGGCATTGACAGCGCATATTTTTCGCGGGTGCTCGTCCCAGGCCCAGCCAGTGTTGGCGTGCCGACTGTTGTCCCAAACGTAGGGGAATTTCTGCCGGTACTCGGGCCACTTCGAGGGCGCATCGTTGACAAGCGCGAAAACAACGCCGTCGGAGACTATCAGCTCTTCGGTATTGGCTGTGCCCTCGTAGGTTCGGATTGTTTTACCGGTGGCCGCATCGAGTGCCGTTACCGGGGCATCCAGCTCCAGCGTGACATAGACCGTGTCTCCCACGGCCACCAGGCGCCGTGTCACCTGGGCCGGACCGCTTTTCAAAGGCCACCTGTGCGTGTTCCATAAAGGCATCGAACACTTCCACAGGGGCACTCCGTTGAATGCATCCCGCGCG
>DQCG01000474.1 GCA_003533825.1 Phycisphaerales bacterium | reverse complement strand
TCTGTAATGATGCTACAGTCTCGAAAGTCTTTACAATTAAGCTCGATAGTTTTATTGGTCACGCGGATATCGAACCGAACATTATGATATAGAATATTGTTAACCGCAATTTTGGGACAGGCTTTGGGCAGTTGGGGATTGATGACCAGAAAGCCGTCAGGCCGGGCGCTAAGGCCGAGGAATCCGTAGGGGATGATCGATGGCAAAAGTGAGCTTTCATAAAATTCATAATCGATGCCAAGCCCGCCGCAGGTGCCGCCGCCTTGCAGAGTTGTGCCTCGATTGCCGCCCTCGTAATATTTTCGATAGCCGCCTTCAGTATGAACCTCCTTTTCCCATGTGAGAATTTCCATAAGTCGTTGCCATGCGTTGTCGGGGCCGAGAATTTGCTGCCGAGCCCAGAGATCATAGAAGCTAAAGCCAAGGACTGCCCCGCCATCCTGGATCTGGTAGCCCCATTCCAGACTTTCGGGAGCCCACCAGCCCTGCCCGTACCATTCAACGTTACGGCGTGTAGTGGCCCGAGGGCCGAAACGCCAGCGGTAAATATCAGCTCCGGTGGAAGTATCGCCTTTGACGATGCGCTTGCCGGTAATCCAGTCCATAATTTGCCAGGCGTGTTCCTGGGTGGCCAGGTTATACCAGATGGCATCGAGGTTGAGGAAGGTGTAGCCGTAATCATGTTTGTTGCCATTTTTATCAATGCAGGCAATATAGCGACCGTCTTGCTTGTTCCAGAAAAGACGATTCGCAGTTTCTTTCACCTGGCCGGCATGTCGGCACAACTGCTTCGGGTCCAATTTCGTAATCCCGATGGGAATATTCCAACCGGGATTTTGCTGAATTGCTTCTTCCATCTCGGCCATCGCAAGAGTGGCAGCGTAATACTGGTTGGTGGCATACAAATCATCCCACCCGAAAGGCAAGATATCCCAATAATTGTTGCCTATGCCATGGCCGGAGTTAAAAGTTAGTTTTCCGATATCATCTTTGTGCCAACTGGGCAAGCCGTCGTGCCCGGGCCAGGGATTGCGGATGTGATTATATTTCAGACCGCCCATTACGGTCTGTTGATAACGCAGGGCCAGACGCATCCGATTAATCTGACGGCGTAAGAAATCCAAATCGCCCGTCCAGTTAAAATAACGACAGGAAGCCAGGATAAAAATCGGATTGTTGATTGTGTGCCGGGTATCATAAACGGTGAAGAAGGAATCGATCTCGAATGTAACCTCGGACTCTCCCGGGGCAAGGGAGATACGAATCCGTTTTATTTTACCCTGCCATTCAGGATGACGGTACATGTCCATAATGGAATGTTGATATTTACGCGACAGCGGCGTCTTGTCGGGATAGAAATATACACGGCGGTCGGAGCTGTAATCAGTATCGGTCTCGCGCAACCATTCGATATAGGGGGCCGCGTGATTTAAAGAGGTGCCGGAGCGTTTCCAGCGAAGTTGCAGATACGGCGAATCGAAAGCATTGAGACTATAACCTTTGGGAGTCGTTATGGTGGGTGAAGGTCCGGTAGCTTCCAGATGCCAACTATTATTCTTAATGCCCAGGGATTTGACATTTTTCAATTCCCAGAGGCAAGCAGCAGTTTCGCCGGTATATTCGTTTCCATTCCAGGTACGGAGATGCCCGCCAATCCAGCCTCGCACGCTCTTGAGCGGTTGAAAGTGCCAGCCGGCGGTTTTGCCTTTCACCCGGGCAAGATCCTTGTGTGATTGACCCCAGGAAGGGAAAGGCCAGCCCAGGTCGTGGGCCTGGGATAAATGCTGATGACTTGAAACATAACCCTCATCGTCCAAATACATCTCCAGCAGGATACGACGGTGCACATCCTGAATCTTTTCTTTCGAGTCCCGGGGAAAAGCGTTACCGAGCCAGATGTCGGTGGTCAGGAGGTACTCCTTATTAAACAGGACCATGCTGTTGCTAAGTCGATGATGAAAGTGATACCAGAGAAAGTGGCTGAGCAATTTGGCTTGCTCAGGGTAATTGGTGAAAGTAAAGCGTGGAAAATCAGCCGGGACATTTTTATTGAGTTGAGAGACAGTATCGCTATTCGTTGTTGATAACTTGTTTCTGCTCGCAGCTTGAGTCTGGGGAGCCACCGAAAAGAACAAGATTATACAATAGACAAAAATAGATATATAATTTTCATTTTTCATTACGATTTATGAGAACGAACTTCTCAGAAATATCTTAGTGGATTTCAGCGGCAATTCAAGCCTAAAGTCGCGAACAGATACCAAATCAAACACGAGGCTGCTTCAGAAGGGTAAGCGTATGTCTGCAATATTGGACATCGAGCAAAAAACAGAGTTATCCCGAGAGCTTAGCATCATTACAGGGTATTTTCGAGGATTCCTGGTTTAGTTTCGAATAGTCAGACATAGTAATCTATGCAAGAAACCATCTTTATGGCTGGACTGGGACACAACATTGCGGATATAATAGAACGAATCAGGCGTGTTGAGAATCTGTCCAAATCCAAGATTGTCCGACGCAGTCGGAACTATGAACACCGCCGATATCCGCGGTTTGAGCACAGCGCCAATCGGTTGCGTTGGTATTATGAAGATCGCAGCGTGAAGGAGTACTATATATGAAGTCATATGGGAAATCTAAGTTAGTCTTGGCACTTACAACGCTTATTTCCATATTCTTAGTGCAAGAAAGTGTCTTCGCAGTTGATTTCGGCAGCAAAACCTGTAAGATGTGGGAAGTGCTCGAATGGGAAATCACAAATTCTTCCTACCCTGTATCGAATCCCTTTGATCTTGTGGCCAAGGCGGTTTTTAGCCATGAAAGTGGCCGGACGCGGAAGATAGAGATGTTCTATACTGGTGGGGACAAGTGGAAATTCCGTTTTTGTGGCTCGAGAATGGGCAAATGGTCATTTAATACCGTATGCGACGGCTCGGACGGCACACATGATGATGGCAGCCTCGACAGCCACGTCGGCCAAATCACTGTGAATGTGCAGACCGAACAGGACGTCAAGGGCTTCTTGTCTTATAAGGGAAATAAGTTTGCGATTATGGATCGTGACGCCACGGACTTGAAGCCATATGTGTATCAGGTTTACATGAACCAGCAGGACTACGAGCAGCAGTATAACCATTCATCCCGCATTTGGGATGATCCCAAGAACAGAAAGCACCTGATCGATGACTACTGGAATAATACCGTCGATAACGGCTTTAACATCTATTTTGTCGCCATATTTTATTCATGGTTTAAGAAAGGTGCTTTAGACAGGAATATGGTCAGCTTGACTGACATTGCCTCGCCTGATTTGGATGTATTTGATGCCCTCGAATATGCAATCACATATGCACACCAGCGAGGCGGACGCACCCACATCTGGGCATGGGGTGACCAGGGCCGTAAGCAGACACCGAATCTCCTGCCTGGCGGCGTGCTGGGCAATGACCATAAGCGCCTGATGCGTTATATAGCGGCCAGGCTCGGTCCTCTGTCAGGCTGGTGCATGAACTTCGGCTTTGATACCAACGAACTCCCAAATCCCGAATTGATTACGAGCCAGTGGGCGAATTACCTGAATGACCGGATGGGCTGGAATCATATGCTTTGCGCCCGGGGCTGGAAAAACAGCGCCTTTGCTATCAATTCCTACGCCGGATTCAGCGGCAACTATGAATTGACCACCACCAGGAACGGCCCTTCGGGATATGAGGAAATAAAAGACGACATTGACAGCGACAAATCAAAACCCCATCTTTACGAAGAGCGGCATACATATAACAGGTTCAAGTATGTTGATCCAGACGTGTGCCAGGAGCCCGGTGACGGACCTGACCAATACGGCATGAGCGACGGCTATCCCTGCTGGCCTGTGAAACTGAGCAGCACCGAGCAGACGCGGTTAAATGAAGACGGCAGTAGGAGATTGATATGGCGAGAACAGATGGCCGGGGGTATGGGCGGTTTTTTCGGGCATTTTTCCATAAGATTTAACAGCTACGGCCCTTTCAGCCAGAATTGTGGCTGTGGTTATAATCCGGATAGTCTTAAGCGTGCCTTCCGCTGCTTCAGGGATTTCTGGGCGAAAGACCGCTTCATGTTCGACATGGTAGTCGATACGGGTCGCGTCCGCAACGGTACCGGGTACTGCCTGCGAACAAAGGATTACAAGAATTTCGTATTTTTTGTAGAGAATGAAAGCCGAATCGATATTAACCTTAAAAATATGCCCGGTTCCCAGCAGATAATTGTGGTGGATGCGAGGGATGAATACAGCGAAATCAATAAAGGCAGCATGTCCGCGGGCTGGCGGACAATTGATTTTGGCTACACCTCCGACTGGGCGATTGCGGTCGGAGATTTCGTCAACGAAACGCCGCCTGTTGGTGGATCATAATCCTGACCGGACGCACAGCATCAACACTCCTTCACTGCTGCTGGAGATGCTAACCGAACCAGGAACGCACTAATTCGACATAATGCTCGCCGTCTTCATACCTGTCAAAACGACTTGTCAAACGGCTTAGTCATACCGGCCAGCCAGGTAATCTCAGCCACTGACAGACCACGGTCGTACACGCGAACCTCATCCATCAAACCATCGAATGGGCGGGTCATGTCGTTCAGCACCGGTCCGGCGCCAATCGACTGATTGCCAATGCCAATTTTCACACCGGGGCTGGTCGCGACCTCGCTGCCGGCCTTACTGCGGCTAAAAATCTCTCGGCCGTTCTTATACATGCGCATATAGCGTTCTGATCAAGTTTGTAGTGTGTAACCAGACCAGCGTTGCCGGGATCGCCCGGCGTAATCAACTGGCGCTCATAAGCATAAAGCCTGATATCGTCAAAGAGCAACTTGCCGACAGCGTCGCTACCTTCAATCCCAATAGCCATGGTGGTGACACTTTGCAGGTTCACATCGAACGATGCCAGGTCAATGTTCCATGGTTGCCACACCGCCTGCATAAGGTTGTTGGCATCACCATCGTGCGGAACCTTGAAACCGTTGATCTTAACATACAGTTGTCCGGGCATATTGGTCGGAAAGCCGAAGAACCACAGAGACAGCGTTTGAATACCGTTGGCGGTCCAGTCACTCGGTTCAGTCAACGTCAGCTTAGCCTCTGAATACGCGCTGAAGCCCTGCTTTTTGTTGTCGTACCAGTATGGCATCGACTGGTTGCCACCGTGGACGATGCTTTCCTCGATATAAGAAGGTGATGTATCATCGCCTATCATAGATCCGGTGCCGTTACCAGGAACATAAGGTTCAACACCCGGCGTGCCGGCGCCAAGACCGTCATTCCATGCAAACTGTAAAGGGCGGAGCAAAAGGTCTTCTATGAAATGGGAGGTCGCAACAGCAACGGGACCTGGGGCTTCGACGAAAACAGGCCTGGATGGGAAAAGCCGCTCTACCAATTGATGGTCGACAACAACGTAACCATTTTCTTCCACGGCCACGATCACTTCTTCGCAAAGCAGGAACTGGATGGTGTTATTTATCAACTGGTTCCACAACTCAGTCACCACAATTTCAAGAGAGCCAATCAGGCCGGAGCCTACGGCTACATGAGCGGCAAGATACTTCCAAACTCATGTCACTTGCGTGTAACCGTTTATTCATTAGAAGTAACCGTGGATTATGTACGTACATATCTTACGACCTTCAGGATTGGTTTCCAATCCTATGAACTGCAATCCAAGGCAAATATTGGTGGGATTCAGTGGAAATTTGGAACAGGACTTCGAATAGTTGAAGAATACAATCCGGCAACTGATACCTGGATTCGGAGAGCCAATATGCCAACCGGAAGGCTGCATTTATTCACTAGTACAGTAAATGGCAAGATATACGATAACTAAATAAGAGGGCTATATTATGTCTGCTCGACACAAATTCAGGAGAAATAATTATACATTTATATACAC
>DQCG01000176.1:720-11702 GCA_003533825.1 Phycisphaerales bacterium | reverse complement strand
CGGCCTCCTGCTCCCAAAGCAGGCGCTCTAGCCAAGCTGAGCTACACCCCGGTAATCCCGGCGTCGCCGCCGGTTGCTGTCGCTCCGTATCATTTCCAAAAACGCATCATATACAACAACGAGCATTCTACACGAAGTTTACCGATATTACAACAATTTTGGCTCGTTCAACGTTCTCCGTAAGGAGTCCCAAGGACAGCGTGCATGGAGGATTAACGAACGCAGAACGCCGAACTCAGTACTCCTCACTTATGTCACGTGTGGTAGTCGGCGTTGATGCTCACGTATTCGGCGCTCAGATCGCAGCCGTAGCAAAAATCGCTCGCCTTGCCCGCGCCCAAATCCACCGTGATTGTGTGCTCGGTTTGCGAAATGACTTTGCTCGCCTCGTTCGGGTCGAACTTCGCCGGCTTGCCGCTGCTGAAAACGGTTATTCGCCCGAGCTTGCACGATAGCTTCTGCGGATTCAATTTCACGCCCACCGAGCCGGCGGCACAAATAATCCTGCCCCAGTTGGGGTCGCCCCCGTGCACCGCGCATTTGACCAGCGGATAATCGGCAATCGCCCTGCACGCTTTCGCCGCATCGGCCTTTGTCGCCGCACCTTTGACCACGACCTTGAACATCCGCGTCGCACCCTCGGCGTCGAGCGCCATCTGCCGGGCCAGGTCGTCGCACAATTCGCCCAGCGCCTTTGCGAACTTTTTATATCGCGGGCACCGGCTGACGATCGGCCGGTTGCCGGCAAGGCCGGAGGCCAGAATTATCGCCGTATCGTTCGTGCTCTGATGGCCGTCCACGGTCAGCCTGTTCAGCGAATCGCCGATAGCCGCTTTCAGCGCGCTGCCTAACAAAGGCTTGCTTATGGCCGCATCGGTCGTTATAAAACAAAGCGTGGTCGCCATATTCGGAGCGATCATGCCCGCCCCCTTGACCGCGCCGGCTATCGTAACCTTGCAGCCGGAAATATCAAGCACGCGCACGGCCTGTTTCGGCTTCGTATCGGTCGTCATTATCGCCTTTGCGAAATCCAGGCCAGCTTTCGATGAATCCGAAAGCTTTGCCGCTGCTTTTTCGATGCCGGCGTTTATCTTTTTCATCGGCAACTGCTCGCCGATTATGCCCGTCGAAGCAACTAAGACATTTTCAATTTGAAATTTGAAATTTGAAATTTTAAGATTTTGTGCCGTTTTGCTGCACATGGCGATTGCGTTTTTGATGCCCTTTTCGCCCGTGCAGGCGTTGGCGTTGCCGGAATTGACAACTACTGCTGAGATACTGGTGCTCCGCCGTAAGGCATCCTGTGGATTGACATGCCGCTTACTAACCGTGACCGCCGCCGAGACGATTTTGTTGGTCGTAAAGACCGCCGCCGCCTTCGCTCCGGACGGGCAGACGAGCAGTCCGAGATCGTTTTTGCCCGATTTTTTGACGCCGCAATGCACACCGGCCGCCAAAAAGCCCTTCGGCGATGTAATAGTCGTGTTTTTCATCTGTTTACTCATAAGCATGAACCTAACAGAATAGCAAAACCGCTTCAAGATAATTTGGCTTTGTTTGGCTTTGTTCTCTCGCTGCCGCCAACCGTCGAGATCACCATAAACCATTGTTATTACTGAATTAGAGTCAATTTATCCCTCAGCAAATTGGCTTTGTTTTGCAAAATTGTGCTCTGTAAAATGTACTTTTGGATCTGTCATTCCACATCCTTTCTTCTTATTTAGAATTTAGAGCTTAGTGCTTAGAGTTTCCGGCCGAAGGCTGGCAGATTGGCTTTGTTTTCTCGTAGCCCAAAAGCTTAATATTCTTCATATACCCCTTTCATATAGACACTTATGCCCATTCTGTCCTTTCAAAAATTGGCTTTGTTTTGCATATTTTAGGTCGAACTTTTCGTCATTTTCCCTTCTTTTTGACCTGTTTTTCCGATTAACCGCTGAGAATTAGAGAGTTTTTCCCTTTTCCCTTTTACCTTTTTACTTCGATATGCTCCTGTCATCCTGTCTTCTGAATTCTGCATTCTATTTGTTTGCTATTATACTAAATTCTTAATCAAAGTCAAAATAAATTCCAAAAATATCTCCTTGAGACGCCGTTCGCAGCCTCGCCCCAGACTCCGCAGAGAACTCAGAGAAAGCAGAATTGCTTTGACGGCAAAAGCAATTTTGAGTATCTTATGGCCGACGACCAGTTCTTGGTCGCCAAAATTATTGATGAATGCTGCATCGGGAGTTCGAAGATTATTGGGATCAACCTATGTTAACGATACAATTGCCACATAGGATAGGTAGTAATCAGCAGGGCTTTGCATCATTGGCAAACATTTATCGACAGGTGAAGCCGTGCCAATTTGAAACGATTCAGCTTGATTTTCAAAATACTACCTGGTTTGATGCCAATATGCTTGCCATGCTGGGAGCTATTATGGAGTCTGCATGGAGAAATGACTTTGACATTATTAACCTTGTTAACCTTAGACCAGAACAGAAAAAATTATTTAAGAAGACTCGCTATAGTTATTTTGGTGGCGAATCCTTGCCGGATCATTACCAAACAACGGTGGAATATCGTAAATCCAAAGTAAGCGAAATAGGTTCATTTGAGAAATATCTTGAGAAAAAGCTGTTAGTTAATCCAGGGCTACCGAACATGTCTGCTCTTTTAAGAAAAAAGATCAAAGAGAGTATTCTGGAGATATTTAATAACGCAAAAATGCATGGTAATTGTGAGTTTGTTTTTTCATGCGGACAATATTATCCACGAAAAGGACGATTGGATTTTACTATCGTAGATATCGGCAATACGATTCGTAAAAAAGTCAGAGATTATTCAGGACGTAAGGTTTCAGGTAGAAGATCTATTGAGTGGGCCGTTAGCGAAGATAACACAACAAGAAAAGGTAATATACCGGGCGGGCTTGGCTTTACGCTGATACGCGATTTTTTATGTAAGAATAAAGGAAAGATACAGATTGCTTCAGCGGATGGATATTGGTACGAAAAGGAGTATACCTCGCACTCAGAGGATTTAAGCGACTTTTTTGGAGGAACCGCGGTCAACCTGGAGTTTAATGTGAACGATCAGTGTTCGTATTGCCTTACATCAGAGATAAGCGATACAGATATATCTTTCTAAAGGAAGGCGAATATTATGGGACAAAAAACAATAAGCATTTTTGATGTTGTGGGGGGCAAAGCGGCTGTCTCTACAGAAGATGGAGAGAGACTATTTGAGACAATAAGTGCTTTTTTAGAAAAAGACTTTGACGTTGTTCTTGATTTTGCAAACATTGAGACGCTAATTACAACTTTTCTAAATGCCGCAATTGGCCAGCTTTATAGCAAATATGACAGTCCATTTTTGCGCAAACATTTAAGAGTCAGAGGTCTCCAGCCGGAAGACAGAGATCGTATGATAAAAACCATTGAACGCGCTAAGGAATACTTTAAGGACAAGGAAAATACCGAAAAGGATATCCGGGAGGCTTTTGACGATGAATAATGTAATTGACGTCGAGACCTATGTGCCTCAGGATAGAGACAAGTATTTTTTTGACGCAAACATATGGCTGTATTTTTATTGCCCTATTGGCAACTACAACAAAAATACTATTAGCAAGTACGATGGTTTCTTGAAGAGGGCACTGAGTAACGAGACTACCATTTATGTGTCTTCTTTGATCGCATCTGAAGTTATTAATGCCTGGCTAAGATTAGATTTCAACATCCTGAAACGTAACAAAACGGTCAAGAATCATTATAAACACCATTATCGAGCCAGTACGTATTATCACAGTACTGTCAAAGATATTAAGGCTGTTTTCAATACTCAACTGATGAAGATTTCAACACCCTTAGATGATCGATTCACAGAAATATCCCTGCCAGATGTTCTAAGTGGATTAGACAAGACCGATTTTAATGACTGTTACTATCATCACCTTGCCAAATTGGATAATCTGCTGATTGTCACGAATGACGCTGATTTTGCAGAACTGGACACAAGGATTTCAATTCTAACGGCAAATCAAAAGTTACTGAATGGCAATTGATTAAGCAAATATTTACAACTCGCTATTTCGCTATGCAAATCATTCGTCACTCTTTAATCTCCCGATTGAATAAGTAGTAGGGCTAGCTTTTAATCCACGCAGTTGATTTTCGTCCATATTTCGTTTTTCGAGGGAAAAATAGGAATGTTTGCCGATTTCGCGTATTCAGTTCTTTTTCTTCAGTTTCGATACGGCTTTGGCATCCCTTTTCTTCATCAATCTCACCAATAGGGATTTAGGGGCACTGTACATTTTAGGCCCAGTTTCGTAATTCTCATTGACCGAAGCATTCTGTGCTAATTTTCGTGATTTTTTCGAAATTGTTCACTCGGCCGGAGAATCGGCGGCAGATTGGGGAAATTCCTTTAATTCGAGGGGGGATTTATCTTGACTGGATAGGGCTAATTTTGTATAAGTGAAGGGATAGTGAGGCTTGCGGCCGGGCGGTCGGCACGCTTTTTAGGGCCTCTGTAGGAAGGAGGTAGCATCAAATCGCAGGGCTACAAATGCCCCGCGCGGCGTATCGGATAACGTAATGAAGGCGGGAATTGTCTTTAATCGTTTCTATATTAACTCTCTTTTATGAAGGAGGAATATTATGTTTAATCCACTAAGGGACACCTCACGGCGGAAAATGATATTTTTGGCCGCACTTGCACTAACGCTGGTTATGCTCAATAGTGCCTCGGCGCAAATAATGTGGACCGACGACGGGGCCGACCATCTCTGGAACACAGTAGAAAACTGGGGCAGCGACGACTTGCCGACCAGTATCGATCCGGTTTCAATCGATTATCCGGAGAACACGCATTGCGTTGTCGAGGACGGTATTGACGCCGAATGCGAAACACTGAGGGTCGGCAACGGCGGAGCCGTTACAAACCTGGATATCAGCGGCGGTTCGCTTACGGCAGCCGGGGCCTACGTAGGTGTGGATAGTGTAATCGGCCACGGCATCCTGAACATCAGCGGCGGCTTATTTTCCACCGGCTCGCTGCAGGTCGGCTGGGCGGGCACCGGCACGGTCAATATGACGGGCGGCGTAATCGAACTGGAAGACAACCTGAAAGTACCCGGCCGGACCGGTACCGGGACGGTGCACCTGAACGGCGGCACTATCTATGCATCCGAACTCCAATTAACCTCCGAGTTAGGTTTAGTGGACATTACAACAGGTGTACTGATCCTTGAGGGCGATGATATAACAAAAGTCCAGGACTTCATCGACGACGGCTTGCTTACCGCCTATAAAGGTCAGGGCAAGTTCAACATGGATTATAACGCTACTAACGAAGGCAAGACGACGTTGTCAGCTACGCCACTGCTTGATCCGGTTCCGGCCGACGGTGCAACAGTAGCGCCCGGGACGGTGGAGCTGAGCTGGACTATGCTCGATCCGCTTTTGCCCGGCGACCCGGTGACGGTTGATGTTTACTTTACCGACGATTTACAATTGCTGTTAGACTTTACCAACCCGGCGGCCATTCAGTTAATCAGCAATCAGGACGTGACTTCCGTTGTCGTGCAGACCCAGTCAAAGAAGCGGTATTACTGGGCCGTGGATAGTTATGTGTTTCCCGGTGCCGCTCCGGCCATTGGTCCTATCTTCAGTTTTGATGTAGATAATCTGAATCCCAGGGTGGACGCAGGCGCCGATATTGCGACCTGGCTTCAGGACGGCGCGAGAACCGGCGCTCTGGATGCAACCGTTATCGATGAAGAAGCTACCACCGTACAATGGTCGGTAGTTAGTGAGCCGAACGAAGGGATGGCAGTTATTGAGGACGGTAATGCCGAGGATACGAGCGTTGCCCTGTCGGCCCTGGGCGAATATATCCTGGAGCTGGTGGCTTCCGACGGCGAATACACGGGCTCGGATACGGTGACGATCAACGTGTATAACAACAGTTGCGAAGCCGCCAAGTCGCTGCCGGACTATATACCGATAGTGGGCGATCTCAATGGCGACTGTAAGGTCGACGATCTCGATATGGCGCTGCTGGAAGAAAACTGGCTGAAGGATAATTCACTTACCGATGACTGGTACAAAATCGAATAACCGAAAATCCTACAGATTTCAGCTTACCGAGGCGTTTGAGGATAGTATCAAACGCCTCGGTTTTTTTTATATACGGCGGATTAGATTCAGAAGTAGTAGCGAAGGCCGACCGCCACGTTGATGTCCAGATCGACGTCCGGGGAAAGGTCCAGAACCGGTACGAGCTCGAAAAACGCATCAAGGGGAGCTTCTTCAAACAGATACGTAACGCCCAGTGGAACGCGAATGCCAAATATCGGATCATGTTCGTTACGCCCTCTGCCGTCATCGTCTTTTAACTTCAGCCGCGCGCCGATGCCGTAGTAGACCGGAATCTGGTCATCGTTAAAAAATCCATAATCATGAATAAGGTAGTCGCCATGGAGCTGGAAGGAATCGTTCTCGGAGTACGACCACGCCGCCGCACCGTCGACCGCACGCTCTTCGTCAAGCCAATACTTGAGGCTGAAGCCGGTCGGCTCTCCAAGGATAACACCGACACCGACGTTATCATGCGTACGGGCATTTGTCGATGCTACTGAGAGCAAAAGCACTATGATCGCTATTTTACACTTCATTTTATTTCTCCTTAAGTCTGTATAATTGTATCCACAACCCCAAAAAACAGGACCATCAACAATAGGAACGCTTACGCTCAAACCATTGGCTGCAAGGTGTTATTCGAAGGTCCGGTGAAACGTTCTATAGCTTCTTTATCGTCTAAATAAGGCACGGGATTTAGTTTTGTATGGTTGGCATTAGCCCACCGATAAAAAAAGGTAGGGCGAGTGCCGCCCTGCGAAGCTGAATATCTTGCTATTTCCGGCCTTTTGGGGGCGATTTTAACTACTTATGTTCATCTTTACAGCCGATATCATAACTATTATTATAGTAGCCATTTATGCAGGGATTAAGGTATGGCCAAAGATAGTACGGAAGTATCGGTTGTTGTGCCGCTGCTTGATGAGCAGGATAATATCGGTCCGCTGTATGAGCAGATTACGCAGACTCTTTCCGGCGAGCACAGCTACGAAATAATATTCGTCGACGACGGCAGCGGAGATGAGAGCTTCGCCGTACTGGCGAAACTGCACGAGGCCGATGCCAGGGTCCGAGTGATTCGCTTTCGCAGGAACTTCGGCCAGACCGCGGCTCTCAGCGCCGGCTTCGCCCACGCACGGGGGAAAATCATTATTGCGATGGACGCCGACCTGCAAAACGACCCGGCCGATATCCCCAAAATGATAGCCAAACTTGATGAAGGCTTCGACGTAGTGAGCGGCTGGAGAAAGAAACGACACGACCACGTCATAACGAGACTGTTGCCTTCTAAGATCGCCAACTGGCTTATCTCGAGAATTACCGGCGTCAAACTCCACGACTTCGGCTGCACGCTCAAGGCATATCGCAGGGAGGTCCTGGCGGAAACAAAATTGTACGGCGAGATGCACCGGTTCATCCCGGCCCTGGCAAGCTGGAGCGGAGCGGAAATCGCGGAGATGGTCGTCAACCACCGGCCCCGAACCGCCGGCGCGGCAAAATACGGGCTGGGACGCACGTGGAAAGTTGTGCTGGACCTTATTACGGTAAAGTTTCTCGGCTCGTTTTCCACAAAGCCGATATATATTTTCGGCAGCCTCGGGCTGCTCAGCGCTGCCGGCTCGATTCTTCTCGCTCTGACTGTGATATACCAAAAAGTCCGGTTCGAAACCGACATGAGCGGCAATCCGCTGCTGATAATGACGGCCGTATTTGTTATCGCTACGATCCAGTTCATCCTGATGGGCCTGCTGGCCGAGTTGCTGGTCCGGACATACCACGAATCTCAGAACCGCCCTACTTACGTCATCAAGGAAATCCTCGAAGCGACCGACAAAAAGGGAGAGAAGTAAATGAGCAAGCCGGCACGAAAGCACAGGCCTGTAAAAAAACTACATAAGACCCATCACGAACCGAAACCAGCGCCAAAATTCAACATCAAAAGTCCGATGGTCGCAATAATCGTTACGGTGGTCCTGGCGGCAATCCCTTTTTCGATCGGCAAGTATTTCGAGTTTAATTCTCCTGATCCGTTTGACAGCGGCGGTTATGTGTATTCGGCGGCGCACATACTCTCCGGCGCCGAGATCGGAGTCGATGAAAAATCCAGCGCCCAATTAGGCACACTGCTCGTGAATCTGCTGGGAGTCAGGTTGTTCGGATTCAACGAAACCGGCCCAAAACTTATTCAGACAATCTTTCAGATCGTCGCGTTTATGCTCATGTTCATCACCCTTCGAAGGCTCTATGGCTTACTGCCCGCTGCCGTGAGCGTAATCGTCGCCTCGGTGTATCTTTCCTGGTCATATATCGGTAAAAGCGGCAACACTAAAGAACAGTATATGATTGCCTGCATGGTGATCGGCATAAGCTGTTTTGTGCTGTACCAACTGAGCGGCAAATGGTGGCAGGCCGTCGTCGCAGGAGGCGTCCTCAGTTGGGCGCCGCTATTCAAGCAAACAGGCATCTCGGCAATCGGAGCCATTGGCTTGTTCGTAATCTTTCAACCCCTGTTGAAAAATAAGACATGGAAGCAAACGGGCAAAGATATTCTGCTGCTGTTTAGTGGTGCTATCACCAGCATGATTCCGCTGTATGTCTGGATCCTGGTCTGGGACGTACAAATGACTCTTCCTTATGCGTTTATCTGGCAGATCTTTGCCAAGTTCCTGCCGGCCGGCGAAAAAACGGAGGAAGCCAAGGTCGCTCTGGATTACGTCACCCGAAGCCGCAAACTCGTGCCTTTTTCCGTCCAGTGGCGTAAAGTCATGTACAACTACAGACAAGTGATCATGCCAATTATATTTGCCGGCTCCACAATTGTAGTGGGAATCGTTCGATGGATATTGGCGTTGCGGGCACACAAACAAGCACAACGAAAAATCTACGACCATTTCTTTCTACTTTTTGCATTCTGGTGGATCCTGGATATGGCCTTTGTCTGGATCAGCCCCCGGTCCTATGTGCAGTATTATCTGCCTTTGACCGCCTCCGCTGCGGTACTCGGTGGGTATATGGTAGCGGTTTACCGGGACAAAGCAAAGAACGCTGTGCAGAAAACCGTGTGGCTCATTGCAGGAATGGTCGGACTCTTACTCATGATTGTTTTATCATGGCATGTCTTCTTCGACTCCAGCACAGGGAGATCCTCCAGCAGTTATCAGTATATGCTCAGAACGGCTTCCCTGCGTCGCAAGGGCGATCCGCGGTCGCGGTTTCGCGGGGAAGGTACGGGTGAATACATCCGCGCGCATTCCAAGTCGACCGATAAGATTTATGTCTGGGGTTGGATGCCTGGTATCTATGTTAAGGCTCAGCGATTCAGTGCTGCTTCAAAAGCGTGCTGCCTGCCCCGCCCGGCACCGCCGGTTCTGGCCGAAATCGTCGACGAACTATTGGCCGAATTCAAAGAAGAAATGCCAAAGTTCATTGTCGATACGCGCAAGCGTCACATCCCGGCCATCAGACCACCATACGAACTATGGCCAATAGTGCGGTATCAAGGCATGGAAAGAGAAACATTCCTGTCGCTGGATGAGAACGCGATAGCGGCTTATGAAACGAATTGGGCCGAAATGTTGCAGAAAAGCTTCGGTGACGAAGAGGCCGAAAGGTTCAATATCCTTGCATCTTTCAGGAAGTTCATCAGGGAAAACTATGAGATCGCAGAAATGAAGCAGTATGGTTTTACCGCTGACGGACGATTGGTACACAGGATGTTTGGGGCCGAAGTACTGTTCAGGCTGAAAGAAAAGTAATCGCTGTCCGGCGGCAAGAAAGCAACAAGGCTGATGGATGAAAACCTCAAAAAGCAACAGGAACTATACGACCGGGGCTGGCGCAAAGAGCTTCAGGCCGGCAAGGAAGAACGCGGCAACCTGCTGACCAATCTGGAATTCCTCGCTCAAATCGATCTGCTCAAACCACAAGACAGAATACTGGAAATCGGCTGCGGTATCGGCACTATTGTGAACGAGCTGAGCAGCAAGGGACATGATATCATCGGTATCGATATATCGGGCGAAGCGATTGAGTACGGCGGGAAAAAATACGGCGACATTCGCCTGGAAGTGCAGGCGGCGGAAACCCTGCCGTACGAAGACGAATCCTTCGAAGCTGTGCTGAGTTTCGATTTATTCGAGCATATAGCAGCGATAGACAAACACATAAGCGAAGTTAAGCGGGTGCTCGGTCCCGGCGGGTATTACCTCTTCCAGACGCCTAACAAATGCAGCAATATTATCTATGAAACGCTCTGGACAAAGTCGCTGCAATGGCGGCGGTATCATCCCTCGCTGCATTCGCCCGGGCAACTGAGACGGCGAATGGCCCGGCACGGATTCGAGACGCGGTTTGTTAAAATGAACCCCATCAACGAATTCACAGAAAAAAAACTACAAAAACTGGGGCCGCTCGGTAAAATTCTTCGACGCTTGGATTTTCGCAGGATGCCGCTTGTATTGCAGACGAACCTTTACGTTATTGCCAATAAAATAAGCAAATGAAAATTTTAATGCTCAATTATGAATTTCCGCCGATAGGCGGCGGAGCGGCAAATGCGAATCTTTGCATCCTGAGGCAATTTGCCGGCCGGGACGACCTGCACGTAGACATGCTGACCTCGGCGCCGAAACCGGGTATTGTGAGCGAGAAATTTTCCGAGAACATCACCATCCACAAAGTCGGAATTCATAAGAAGCACCTGCACTTCTGGCGGAGGGCCGAGGTAATCGAATGGCTCGTCAGGGCCGGATTTCAGTACCGCATGCTGCTGAGGGAAAACGATTATGACTTAGCTCACGCGTTTTTCGGCTTTCCCACCGGATGGCTTTGCTACCGAAAAGCAGGCAAATT
>DQCG01000176.1:0-671 GCA_003533825.1 Phycisphaerales bacterium | reverse complement strand
CTCGATTATAAAATTCTCGCTCCCGCATTCCGGGCAATCTGGAAGAAGGCTTCGGCGCTGGTGGCTTGCAGCGACGGCCTGAAGGAACGTGCGATGCGATTTCTGCCGTCGGTCTCGATTGACGTGATCGGCAACGGCGTGGAGCTGGACAGGTTCTTTCCCGCCGAGACCGCAGAAAAATCCGAAGTGCTCAGGCTGCTGACGGTCGGCAGATTATCCGTTACAAAGCGAATCGAGATGCT
Source organism: Phycisphaerales bacterium (assembly GCA_003533825.1). GTDB lineage: Bacteria > Planctomycetota > Phycisphaerae > Sedimentisphaerales > Anaerobacaceae > JAFGPJ01. Next base: position 429 of record DQCG01000176.1, on the reverse strand, counting down.
CATAGACACCGTCGAGATATTGTACAGAACCGCTTGTAAGCTTCATCTTACAATTGTCGGCGGCGGGCAAATGGAGCGGCAGCTCAGGAAAATTGTCACTGAAAGGGAGCTGGGCGATGTAATCGAAATAACCGGCAGGATGGACTCGGAAAAAATGCCGGAGGTTTACCGGCAAAACGACATCTTCATCAGCGCCAGCATGCAGGAGGGCATGAGCAACGCTATGCTCGAAGCTATGGCGACAGGGCTGCCGATAGTGACAACGCGATGTGAGGGGCTGGCCGAGCTGATTGACGGCAACGGCCTTATAGCCGGGCAGGATAACGTCGAAGAAATCGCCAAAGCCGTAAAACGACTGACCGAAGACTCCGGGCTTTATAAACAAATGTCAACAGCGGCGAGAAAACAGGCGGAAAAATTCGACTGGGC
>DQCG01000178.1 GCA_003533825.1 Phycisphaerales bacterium | reverse complement strand
CAATTCATTCCTTACAACCGAAACCTTCCAAGAAATGAATCATCGCGATATATACTTAATTGACGACCCGTTGTTGAATCTTTATAATTGTCTGCAAAATGAAATTTCAGGGAGCCATAATTATGAAAAAGGTTATAGCAGCAATCGTTCTCGTCGTTCTGGCTGTTGTTTTCGCATCAGCCGGCTGCAAGCAGAAGACCGAAGAAAGCGCCGATACGTACCGTATTGCCGTGATTCCGAAAGGGACTACACATATATTTTGGAAATCGATACACGCCGGCGCGGTCAAGGCCGCGGAGGAATTGAAGGCAGCCGGCGTAAACGTGGAAATCATCTGGAAAGGGCCGCTCAAAGAAGACGACAGGGAATCGCAAATCCGGGTCGTAGAGGATTTTGTAACCCGCGGCGTATCCGGAATCGTGCTGGCGCCGCTGGATGACGCCGCCCTGCGAATGCCTGTAAAAGACGCCGTCGATAACGACATCCCCGTCGTGATTATCGACAGCGGGCTCAAGAGCGACGATTACACCAGCTTCGTCGCTACGGATAATTACATCGGCGGTACAAAAGGTGGCGAGCGCCTGGCGGAAATCCTGGGCGGAAAAGGCAAGGTTATCATGCTTCGATACCAGGAAGGCTCGGCAAGCACGATGAACCGCGAGCAGGGTTTTCTGGACATCCTTAAAGAGAAATATCCTGACATCGAGGTGGTCAGCGCGAACCAGTACGGCGGGGCAACTACCGAGAGCGCCTACCAGTCCAGCGAGAATCTGCTGGCGCCGCTGCGGACGGCCGACGGCAAGCTTACAATCGACGGCATCTTCTGCCCGAACGAATCGACGGCCTTTGCCATGCTGAGGGCGCTCGAAGACAGCGACCTGGCGGGCAAAGTTACATACGTAGGCTTCGACAGCTCCGACAGGCTGGTCATGGGATTGCGGAGCGGAAAAATTCAAGGGCTGGTGCTGCAGGACCCGATTAATATGGGCTACTTAGGCGTCAAGACCCTCATGGCGCATCTGCAGGGCCAGAAGGTGGAAAAACGAATCGATACCGGTTCGGCGGTAGCCACTCCGGAAAACATGGACGATCCGAAGATGAAGAATCTGTTGGAGCCTGATTTCAAGAAATGGCTGAACGAATAAACTCACAGCAACGGCCAGCCTCGTCTCTCCGCAAGGAATCTTCAGAACAGCCCGGCACGAAGAGCCGCAAAGAGAATCTTCACCCTGAGCGGAGTCGAAGGGTCCGGCTCCAGATGCAGGGAGTTTCCAAGCGCTTCGGGGCAACAATTGCGCTGGAAGACGTGAGCATTAAGGTCGCCACGGGCGAGGTGCTCGCACTGGTGGGTGAGAATGGGGCGGGTAAAAGCACGCTGATGAAGGTCTGCTCGGGAGCTATCAAACCGGATGAGGGCCGGATGTGGCTGGACGGCGAGCCTTTTCGGCCAAACAATCCCCTCGAAGCCCGCCGGGCCGGCGTGGCCATGATTTATCAGGAACTTTCGCTGACACCACACATGAGCGTTCAAGAAAATATCATGCTGGGTATGGAGCCGTCGAAGCTCGGTGTAATACGCTGGAAGCAGGTCCGGCAGCGGGCTATCGAAGCAATTAAGGAATTCGACAATCCGGAACTGACGCCGGACGCACGCGTCAGCAGGCTCTCGGTAGGTTCGCAGCAGTTGGTGGAAATTGCACGCGCCCTGGCGATCGGCTGCCGGGTGCTGGTACTGGATGAGCCGACCAGCAGCCTGACGCAGCAGGATGTCGAGCGGCTATTTGAGATAATAAAGCGGCTTCAAGCACAGGGCAAGGCCATCGTTTATATTTCACATTTTATCGAAGAGGTCAAACGCGTCGCCGACAGGGTGACCGTTCTGCGCGATGGAAGAGTGGTCGGCAGCAACGATGTATCGGCGATCACAACCGACGAGATTGTAACGCTAATGGTGGGAAGACAGGTCGAGGAGCTGTATCCCCGTTCTAAACGTCAGGCGGGCGAAGTTGTGCTGGAGGTTGAAGATTTGGCCGGCCTGGATAAGCCGAAGTCGGCATCCCTGAACTTGAGGCGAGGGGAAGTCCTGGGTATCGCCGGGCTGGTCGGCGCAGGGCGAACAGAGCTGCTGCGGAGCCTGTTCGGCTTAGAGCCGGTCAAAAAGGGACGGATTAAGCTGGGCGTTTACACAGGGCCGGCCTCGCCGGTGAGACGCTGGATGCAGGGGGCCGGTCTTCTGAGCGAGGACCGCAAGGAAGAGGGCCTGGCACTGTCTTTAAGCGTTTCCGACAATGTCACTCTCTCCAAGCTCAAGGGCTTCGGCCCGCTGGGCCTGGTCCTGCCCGGCCGGCAGGACAAAGCTACCCGGCGATGGCTGGAAAAGTTGGATATTCGCTGCCGGGGACCGCAACAATCCGTCTCGTCCCTGTCGGGCGGCAACCAGCAGAAAGTGGCAATGGCCCGATTGCTCCAGCACGATGTCGATGTGCTGCTGCTTGATGAGCCCACGCGAGGAATCGACGTGGCGGCCAAGGCGCTGGTATACAAGCTCATAAATGCTCTGGCGACCGGGTATCGCGGGCATCTTGCCCGCGATTCGAGGGCGGGACGCCCTCGACACGATCAGCCCAAGGCGGTGCTGATGGTCAGCAGCTATCTGCCGGAGTTAATGGGTGTGTGCGACCGCGTGGCGGTTATGTGCCGCGGACGGCTCGGGCCGACATACCGCATCGATGAAGTTAACGAGCACGAGCTGATGTTAGAGGCAACCGGCCAGTCCCTCGGGGACACCGACGAAAGGCGTCCCTCACGGGACTAACAGCGGAGGCAAGTGTATGAGCGACAAGCAGACAACACCAAAATCCACCGGATTAACCGCGGAGGGCGCCGAGAACGCAGGGAAAGGAATAAAAAATAAAAACTCTGCGGACTCGGCGGTAAAACAAAAATTCGGATTCAACTGGCGCGGCTGGCTCAATACGCTCAGTCCTGTCATAGCTTTGTTCGTTGTGTTCGAATTATTCGTACTGATTGCTCCATCCAGCTTCGCGACTGCGCGGAACATGGAAATGATTGCCCGGCAGACAACAATCGTCGGTATAGCGGCCCTCGGAATGACGCTGGTAATAATCTCCGGCGGGATCGACCTTTCCGTCGGCTCGATCGTCGCCTTGAGCACGGTAGTAATCGCCTGGCTTCTTCAGAGTGCAGGAGCCGGCCCACTGACCGCGGCCATAGGGGGCGTAGCGGCGGCGGCGTTTTTCGGGCTGCTCAGCGGTGTTTTGATTACCCGGCTGCGGGTCGTGCCTTTTATCGTAACATTGGGAATGATGCTCGTCGTTCGCGGAGCCGCCAAGGGCATTGGACGCGAGCAGAAAATCGACGTCGATCCGGCACAGCTTAAATGGCTCGATGAGCTGCTGGCCTCGGTGCCGGCCGAGCGGAGCTGGATGCTCCTGCCGCCGGGGGTATGGATGATGATCTTCCTGGCAATAGGCATGGCCGCACTGCTGCGATATACCCGGCTTGGCCGGCATACATTTGCGATCGGCTCGAACGAGCAGACGGCACGTCTGTGCGGCGTGGCTGTCGAGCGAGTCAAAGTGCTCGTCTATACTCTCTGCGGGGCCTTTGGCGGGCTGGCGGGAGTGATGCAGTTTTCCCGCCTGACGGTCGGCGATCCGACCGTGGCCGTGGGCCTGGAGCTTAACGTAATCGCCGCGGTAGTCATCGGCGGCGGCAGCCTGGCCGGCGGCGAAGGCTCGATCCTCGGAACCCTTGTCGGCGCTTTGATTATGACCGTCATCGCCTCCGGCTGCACGCAAAGGGGTTACCCAAACTGGGTCCAGGAAATTATCACCGGAGCGATTATCGTTATCGCCGTAGCACTCGACCGGCTCAGACATCGAAGGGCTGCTTAGCTCGTTGCCCGCACTCGTGCAATGAAGATTGAAGTCAAGGCCACACAGGCATAAATATGCCGCCACCGGCTCGGCGGTAAGCGAGTATTGGCCTTCATAAAACTAATTGTATTTCCAGACAACCTCAAAGCACCAATCTTGCCGGGCTAATCCGTCATATAACTTCTAATACCATTTTATATATTCAATTTACGGAAAATTATCCATATTGTTTAATAAATATAAAACAAATCCCGGCTACGGTCGTATCTATTATATCGAATGATGAGTTTTAGAATTCAGAATGATACATAAAGGATGGAGAATAAAATCAAGAATTTTGCCCGATCGGCTTCGCTCAGTTCATGCTTTTAAGATATTAACTGAACTTTTGCAAAATTGAAGTTAGGCATACTTTTGGAAAGAAAAAATCTTCTCTTTTGATTTTTTCTTTCTAAAACACAAGGCATAAGGTTTTACTCGAAAGTACGTTATGATAAATATCCAATTATTTTCAGAAAATCGTGAAAGAAGATTTTCTGAAATAATATATGCCT